>JBOFKE010000164.1:0-19277 GCA_051657185.1 Bacteroidales bacterium
CGTTTGAACTCATACGATGCTTTGCTGAACGAAGATACAAAAGAGCGCGAAGAGAAACTGGAGATCTTTATTCCGAACGGTCCGCGTTTAGGAAACAAGGTAATCGAGTCTATCAATGTAGCGAAAGCTTTTGGCGATAAAGTGTTGTTCGATGATTTGAACTTCATGTTGCCTCCGAATGGTATTGTCGGTGTAATCGGTCCGAATGGTGCGGGTAAAACAACCTTGTTCCGTCTGATTATGGGACATGAAAATTCTGACAAAGGAACGTTTGAAGTAGGTGAGACTGTGAAAGTCGGTTATGTAGATCAGTCGCATGCTTCTATTGATCCGGAGAAAACCGTTTATCAGGTAGTTTCGGGCGGTAACGATACAATCCGTATAGGTGGCAGAGAGATTAACTCGCGTGCTTATCTATCGCGTTTTAACTTCACGGGAGCAGATCAGGAGAAACTTTGTAAAGTGCTTTCAGGAGGGGAAAGAAACCGTCTGCACCTGGCACTGACACTGAAAGAAGAAGCTAATGTGCTGTTGCTGGATGAGCCGACGAATGATATTGACGTAAATACACTTCGTGCATTGGAAGAAGGTCTTGAAAGCTTTGCGGGTTGTGCAGTAGTTATTTCGCACGACCGTTGGTTCCTGGACCGTATTTGTACGCATATCCTGGCATTCGAAGGAGACTCACAGGTATTCTTCTTTGAAGGTTCATATACAGAATACGAAGAGAACAAAAAACAACGTATGGGCAATGTAGAGCCGAAACGTGTTCGCTATAAAAAATTGATCCAATAGATCGATAAAAAACAGAAGAGTGATAATCAGATAATAGATTATCACTCTTTTTTTTATAAATATTCGAGAAGTGATTGTCTATTTGATAAAACTTTGTATATTTGTGACATCATTCTTCATTTATCATTCAATATGATAAAAAATTCAATTTCATAAGACGGGTAAAATAAAAAATACTTACTTCATAACTTGTGAAAGCTATATTCACCAATCTATAATCGGAATAATTGAACATTGTTTGATTTTTTATTGAGCAAACAGGGCATATTTGTTGTTATAGATATAAATGCCAGATACTTGATATAAAAAGAGTGTTATTAGGGTGAATTTCTATATAAAGAAAGTAATCTTCATTTTGTGATCTTAATTCAGTAAAGGGATATAATGACAGCACTATCATTGAATCCATTCAAAAGCTCATTGTATGTACCAAACATTTATTGATACACTAAACAGACTAAAAATAACAAGAGATCAGTTGATAATTATAGCGTTGAGCGGAGGAGCCGATTCGGTTGCTTTGCTACATCTTTTTAATTTAGCCGGTTATAAGTGTATTGCAGCACATTGTAATTTTCATTTACGAAAAGAGGAGTCTGATCGGGACGAGCAGTTTGTCAGCGATTTGTGTGCATCATTAAATATCCGATTATTGATCAAACACTTTGATACCGTTGCATACGCATCTGCTCACAAAGTATCTATAGAGATGGCTGCGCGAGATCAGAGATACAGCTGGTTTGAAGAAATAAGAACCGAATATAACGCATCTTATATAGCTGTAGCGCATCATGCAGATGATCAGATAGAAACATTGTTCCTGAATCTGCTGAGAGGCACAGGCATCCGTGGGATGTCTGGTATGAAGGAAATAAATGGATTTATTCTCAGACCAATACTGAATATTTATAGAACAGATTTAGAAGAATGGTTAAGCAGCTCTGATTATCATTTTATACATGACAGCTCAAACTTTACGCTTGATTATAAGCGCAACAAAATCAGACATCAGTTAATACCCTTGCTGGAAGAGATTCAGCCCAATTCAAAAGCAACCATATTGCGCTCAATGAGTAATATGGCAGAGTCTGAAGAACTCTATAAGCAGGCTTTGGATCAGATCAGGCAAGAGATTGTTATAGAGGAATCGTCCGATAAGATGCGGATAGATTTATTGAAATTACAAACGAAGCATCCGGTTAAAACGATATTATATGATCTGTTATCATCCTATAATTTTAATCGGATTACGATTGAACAATTGATTAAGTCATTAGACACAGCCCAATCGGGTCAGATGTTTTATTCATCAACACATCGATTGATAAAAAACAGAGATACCTTATTGATTCATTCTACAGAAAATAAGTCAGAGTCTGATGCTGAATATTTCATTCAGTCTGATGATACGGGATTACAGACTCCCGTTTGCTTTAAAGTAGATAAGATTAATTACGAAGATCTTTCTGAAATAGAAAAAGCAAAACATATCGCTTATTTTGATTATGATAAACTCAGTTTTCCGCTTAAATTACGAAAGTGGAGAACAGGCGATAGAATGAAACCTTTTGGTATGAGGGGTTCGCGAAAAATCAGTGATATCTTTTCCGATATGAAATACGACATCTATCGAAAAGAAAACACCTGGCTTCTTTGTAATGGCGATGACATTATCTGGCTTATTGGCGAAAAAACACATGATTCCTATAAAGTGACAAATCAGACTAAAACAGTTTACCGAATATTATTAGAAAATAACAACTATATATGTACAAGATAGAAGAATTAAAAAGCAAAAACCAAGATGAACTCTTGAAAATTGCTAAAGATATGAAGATCAAGAAAACCAGCTCCATGGATTCTGATACTTTGATATACAGTATTCTTGATCATCAGGCCATAGTGCATGCTGAAAAAGGTGCTGAAAAATCGAAAACCGCTGAAAAATCGAAAAAACGTACGAAAGCAGCTCCTGAAAATAAAGATAAAGAGCAACCTGCTTCGGATAAAAAGAAGCCTGCTTCAAAACCAAAAAAAATAAATGAGGCTCCTGTTGCTCAAAATGTATCTAAAGCACCTGTAGCAGCAGAAAAAAATACAAGTATTCTATCTTCGGATTCGACTGAAGAGAAAATACTTGAAAAAGCTATTTTACCTCAAACAGAAAAAACAGTTACGCCTGTTGTTAAACTAGAAGAAGCTCCGGTCGTGAAAGAAACTCCGGAAGACAAAACTTCGAAAGAAATTGCACCAACCTTAAAAGGACGTATCGAAAATCCGATTAAAGAACTATTCGGAGAAAGAAAAAGTTTTCGTCCCCGCATCCAAAAGAAAACAGAGTTCAAGCCACAAAATATTCAAGAGAAAAAAATAAATCACAATTCTCCTGTTTTAGAGATTGATGATGATTTTGACTATCCTGAAATCAAAATTGAAGATCCGATCGAACCAATCATTGTTGAACCGATCAAACATACTCCTAAATTTGTACATCCGGATATCATTGAAGCTCCCGTTGTTCAGCCTGATATTATTGAGACACCTGTTATCGAAGCTCCGGTAGTAGAGGAAGCTCCGGCTCCTGTTATTATCGAACAGCCGGTGGCTCAGCCAGCTCCGTCTCATCAGGCTCAGCAAACACAAGCAAATGAGAAGCCTTACGAATTTGATAATCTAATTGTCGGTTCAGGAGTTCTTGAGATTATGCAAGACGGTTATGGTTTCTTAAGATCATCTGATTACAACTATTTCAGTTCACCGGATGATATTTACGTTTCACAGTCTCAAATCCGTTTATTCGGTTTGAAGACAGGTGATGTAGTAGAGGGTCCGATCAGACCTCCGAAAGAGAGCGAAAAATACTTTCCTTTGGTTAAGGTAAATAAGATCAATGGACGTTTACCTGAACTTGTTCGTGATCGTATTCCTTTTGATTATCTGACACCTTTGTTCCCGGATGAGAAGTTTAAATTATGTAAAGGTCATAACGATTCGATTTCAATGCGCGTTATGGATCTTTTCTCTCCAATCGGAAAAGGTCAGCGTGGATTGATCGTAGCTCAACCGAAAACCGGTAAAACTATGTTATTGAAAGAGGTAGCTAATGCTATTGCTTTAAATAATCCGGAAGTTTATTTGTTGATTCTGTTAATTGACGAACGTCCGGAAGAGGTAACCGATATGGCAAGAAGCGTAAATGCAGAGGTTGTCGCATCTACTTTTGATGAGCCGGCTGAGAAGCATGTGAAGCTTGCAGGTATCGTTTTGGAAAAAGCAAAACGTATGGTAGAGTGTGGTCATGATGTGGTTATTCTTTTAGACTCAATTACTCGTCTGGCACGTGCATACAATATGGTAGCGCCAGCTTCAGGTAAGGTATTGTCCGGAGGGGTAGATGCAAATGCATTACATAAACCAAAACGTTTCTTCGGAGCAGCACGTAACATCGAAAATGGCGGTAGCTTGACTATCATTGCTACAGCATTGACTGATACAGGTTCGAAAATGGATGAGGTGATCTTCGAAGAATTTAAAGGTACCGGTAATATGGAGCTGCAACTGGATCGCAGATTGGCTAACAAACGTATCTTCCCTGCTGTTGATATTATGTCTTCAAGCACACGTAGAGATGACTTGTTGCTGGATCGCGCAACATTGAACCGTATGTGGATCCTTCGTCGTTACCTGGGAGATATGAATTCACTTGAAGCAATGGATTTCATTAAAGAACGTTTGGAACGTACGAAAAACAATGATGAGTTCCTAGACACAATGCAAGATTAAGCGCTTTAGACTTCACGCAAGATTTAAAGCAGGATACAATACTTATTACGGTGTAAACATATTTTTTTGTATGTT
Organism: Bacteroidales bacterium; assembly: GCA_051657185.1. Lineage (GTDB taxonomy): Bacteria > Bacteroidota > Bacteroidia > Bacteroidales > UBA7332 > UBA7332. Next base: position 4,654 of record JBOFKE010000164.1, read on the forward strand.
TGCACCGTAATGTTTTTTATTTATTATATGAAGAGAATTATTTTAAGTGGATTGACAGCTTTACTTCTGTTTTCATGTACAAAGCACACAAATTCGTATTCGATCACCGGTAAAGCTTCGGATGAGTTGGAGGGTAAGAAAGTTTACTTGAAAGAGGTGAATGCTAAGGAATTGACTACTGTTGATTCAGTTGTTATAGAAAATGGGGTATTTAGTTTTGAAGGTGTACAGGATTCTGCAAGAAATTATATGCTTGTAGCTGAATCGACGGATCAATATCAAGTGCCGAATCAGTATTTTATTCTTCAGAATGGAAGCTATAATGTTGTGCTGGATAGTATATGCTCAGTTAATGGTCCTGAATTATCGGATAAATTCCGTGCATATCTTGAAGCAAATCAGCAATTAAAGGATAAACAGACAGAGCTTCAGAAAGAGAAATCAGCGTTAAGTGCCGATAATCAATTGTCTGATGAACAGGAGACAGAAATCAATAAACAAATTGAGGAACTTCGTGCTGAGTCATCGAAACTAAGCCTAGCTTTCATTGAGGCAAATAAAAATAATGTTGCCGGAGCAATAGTTTTTTATTGGAGTTTCCGAAACTTTGACCGATCACAGCAAGAAGAGATCATTCAGTCAGCTTCAAAAGAGTTTCAAAGCTATGCAGGTGTTGTGTATGTGACTAATCTGCTTGATGTTTTGACGAATACAGCAGAAGGAAAACAATATACAGATTTTTCAATGCCTTCAATTAAAGGTGATACGATTAGTCTCTCTGATATCGTTCCCGATAACAAACTGACATTAGTTGATTTTTGGGCTACATGGTGTGCTCCTTGCCGTGCAGAAATTCCAAATATCAAAGAAATATATCGTGACTATAAATCTAAAGGGCTTGAGATAGTAGGGGTTTCTTTAGATAAAGAAGACACGAGATGGAAGAATTATGTAAATGAAAATGAGTTGAACTGGGTTCATATGTCAGAGCTTAAGCACTGGAACAGTGCAGCAGGTAGAATTTATGGTATTAATTCGATACCACATGTAATTCTTATCGATCAGAAAGGAACAATTGTTTCGAGAGGATTGCATGGAAAGGCTTTACGCGAAAAGATTGCAGAGATCCTTGATTAATACAGAACAGAATAAAAAGCAGGTGATATAGTTTTTATCATCTGCTTTTTTTTTGGATTAGCGGATAAATACGGTTGTTAGTTATGGGAAAACGAATTGCCATTGATGTTACAGGCATATCGAAAAGGTTCTCATCAGTTATTCGGATTTAGAGTTTATGCATTATTGTATAATCAGAAGAGAGTCCCAATCATATACGTAAGACTCAGGATTTAGATACGTATTAAACGGATTTTACATAGGTATGAAAATTTGGTTTGATACGTATGAAAAAATATTTTGATACGTATTAAAATTTGCTACTATAAGAATGTTGATTTTCAGTTATTTACTCTGATGTCGGTTGACGATTTATACTGGAATTGGTTGACATCATAATGAATTAATTATACGAGAGACCATTTCGGAGACGCTTACAAACAACCCTATTTATCAGCTGATCCAGGATATGGAGTATCTCTGAATTACCGGATACAAAAAGATCCTTTACACTATTTTCGGAGGTTGTGTAAAGGATCAATTTTGTCTGCTAAATTACGAGTATCAATCAAAAAAAATTTCATGAAAAGAATATAGATCTTTAGCAGAGGATCTGAGAAAAAAAAATTTAACTTATGCATTTGCATAATATATAAACAGAGCTATTCAGCCTAATTAAAAAGAATTTCCCGGATTTTATCCCGAAAATTTCTGACTTCTTCGGATTACTTTATGATTGTACCATCTTCATGGAACAAAACTGTGATTTCTTTATCTGTAGCATCATTTTCCATTTCTACTTTATATGCAATAGAGTGATCAGGATATTCTACCAAATAACAATCATCGATTTCGTATTCCGAAAATTGTGTATTAATTGTATGACGAACTTCAGCAGGTAAATCCATTACTCTGATTTCTGATTGAGAGTATAGGAAATGGTAACTGTTTTGTTCGAAATATAATTCGAATTCACGGTTGTTTACACGAATTTCTACTTCTAAAGTGTTCTTCTCGATTTCGAAGTCAAGAATAGTGTAGTTTCCAGCGTTTTTATCAAGGAAATTGATAATAGCAGAAGGAATCTCTACAGGAACATTGTCATCATCATCGCTGTCAACCATTACAGAAAGTAAACGACCGTCTTCTGCAAATTTAAGATCATGATCCGGCTGTCCTTGTTTTTCAACTTCGATTTTGTAAACCGGCTCAATACCCGGACGGTAAAGTAAATCGATATCATCAATCGTCCACCCTTCAGTAAAGAAAATCGTAGCTTCATAACCGTTTTGTACGTCTAATGGAAGACTCTCAAAATTGTCAATCTCGATTTCAGTCAAAGCACAAGTGCCATCATGTTTAAACCAAGCCTCGTTGTAATCTTTTTTTACTTTAGTCTTTTGGTCAAGAATGAAGCTGGCAATCGTATATCCTTTTTGTTCTCTCCATGTAATGTTTTTAGCATTTGGAAATTGTTTAAGGAATGCTTCTTCAACTTGTTTTGATGGTGTAAAATCTACATTTGTGTTATTGTCGCTCTGACAGCTTCCCAATAGCATAGTAGCACCCAGTGCAATTAATGCAAAGTTACGATTAAATTTCATAATACAAAATAATTTTAATAGTTTAGTTAGTTGTTGGTCGATTTGTATTCTTAAATCTGAGGGCAAAGTAAAGACCCAATTCTGAAGAAATTCTGAATTTTCGCGAAAAAGATGGATTTATGATTTTTTTTGATTCGGAGATTATTATTCCTATAATATAGTTCTAAATTTGTTTAGGGAGACTTTTGATTTAGCTGGCTCATCTATTCAGCAATATAGGCTTAACTGAACAGGGGCAGTTAAAAACGATTACTATTGGACTAATGCAATTTAAACAGTAAAATGAAAATTCTTATTATAGAAGACGAGGTTGAAATAGCCAAGTCTATCATTACTTTTCTTAAAAGGGAATCGATGACACTCGAACATGTCACGACGTTGCGTGATGCTAAAGACTATGTTCAAATGTATGAGTATGATTGTCTGGTTGTCGATATAGCATTGCCTGACGGATCTGGTTTGGATATTGTCAGGCAAATTAAAGAAAGTTATCCGGACACGGGTGTTATTATTCTATCGGCAAAAGATACACTTGAAGACCGGGTGAAAGGGCTTGAGTTAGGTGCAGATGATTATCTGGTGAAACCATTTCATTTGGTAGAGCTTCATGCACGCATCCGATCGATTCTTCGCAGACGACTCCAAAAAGGTGTCAATGAAATACGTTTTAATGAAATCACGATTTTAGCCGACAGTCATAAAGTATTTGTAAATGACAATGAATTATTACTTACTAAAAAAGAGTTTGCATTGCTTTATTACTTTATGGTAAATAAAGAACGGATATTAAGTAAAGAAACTATCGTTGACCACTTATGGGGCGACACTATTGGTATATCGGCTGATTCTCTTGATTTTGTTTATACGCATCTTCGGAATTTACGGAAGAAATTACTTTCTGCAGGCTGTGAAGATTATATCAAGACAGTTTATGGCGTAGGTTACAAATTCTCAGAAGAATAGAAAGCTATGAAATTATCTAAAATTTATAGCCGATACTCCTTTCTGGCTACATTTATTGTTATTATTCTCTGTGCATTAACGCAATACGTTATCTTTGAGTCGTTAGTGAATAAAACATCTGACGAGACTCTTGCAGATTACAAGAAAAATCTGCTTAAGATGACAGAGCAGCATCAAAGGCTTATTGATGATGTAGAGTTGGGGATAAAGAAAGGGAGGTTGGTTTACTCCGAAATCCCTGAGTATGATAAAGAAAACGTGCAATATAATGATACTGTTATCTGGCATCACAGGACACAGAGATACCGTACTTTCCGTACGATTTCCTTTCCTGTTCAGGTGAATGAGAAAGTTTACCAGGCTACGGTGTTGCTTCGGACTATGGGGAAAAAGGATATGATGTTTGCAACGATTGTAACATTTATCTGTATATTTCTTTTGCTGATGCTTTATATATTATTGATGCGCGGATTTATAACCAGTAAGATCTGGTGTCCGATAAAACGATTTATTGATGAACTGGGTCAGGCAAGTATTCACTCCGATCTGAAATATGAGTTTACCAAAAGCTCTGTTGATGAGATCAATCAATTGGAAAAAGCATTTATGCAGATGATGAATCGTATTCATAAAGATTTTCGTAAAAGTAAGGAATGGTCAGAAAATGTGACGCATGAAATGCAAACACCACTTACGATTATGCGCTCTAAAACAGATCTTTTATTAGAGATGCATCAGGACGATTCGAAAACGATTGAGCTATTGCATATTATGCAAAAGAATATAAACAGGATGTCCGTATTCAATCGGTCGTTGATGCTCCTTACGCGTATAAACAATCAACAATACGACGATAAAGTAACCTGTGATTTTAATAGCTATATAAAAGAAAAGGCGGAAGAGTATAGTGAGTTCTTCGAGTTGAAAGCAATTACATATACATTGCGTGAAGAGGGAACGTTTATCCACCTGATAGATGAAGCATTATTATATATATTACTCAATAATATTTTTTCGAATGCGATGCGTTATGCCTCTAAGGATGATGGCGAAATAGCTGTTCTGATTCACAATGATAAGATTACCTTTACAAATAACTATAGCGGTGCTATACCTCAGGGCGATTTGTTTAACCGTTTTAACCGCACAAACACGCGTGAAGACTCTACAGGTCTGGGGCTTTCTATCGTTAAGGCTATTGCCGATTTGTCCGATTTGAAAGTAAAGGCACACTTTACAGGGTCGTTTTTTACATTTACGATTGAGAAATCAGATTCTTAAATCGGATTGTTTTTTATCATTTGCAGAAGTGTTCTGAACCGAATAAAATAGAACACTGTTAATATGATAGATGTATCGTTACTTTGTTTATCTTTGTTTCGAAACAAAATATAATACGAATAATCAAGAAAAACGAATATTATGGCAATGTATAATTTTGAATTCTATAATCCGACTAAATTAGTTTTTGGTAAAGGATCAATTGCAAAACTGAAGGATCTGCTTCCATCAGATGCTAAAATCATGGTTACTTATGGTGGAGGCAGTGTAAAAGCAAATGGTGTTTACGATCAGGTGAAAGAACAATTGAGAGGATTTGATTATATCGAATTCTGGGGTATTGAGCCGAATCCTAAATATGAGACATTAACTAAAGCTATCGAATTGGGTAAGAAAGAAAATGTTACTTTTCTTTTAGCCGTAGGAGGTGGTTCGGTATTGGATGGAACAAAATTTATTGCAGCCGGAATACCTTATGATGGGGAGTCGTGGGATCTTATAAAAGATAACAGTAAAGCGGTTACTACAATCCCGTTGGCATCTGTAATGACACTGCCGGCTACCGGTTCGGAAATGAATAACGGAGCTGTTATTTCACGTCTTGAAACAGAAGAGAAATTTGCGTTTTTTACACCTACTAATTTCCCTCAGTTCTCAATACTTGATCCTGAAACAACTTATTCACTGCCTGCATTTCAGGTAGCATGCGGAGTGATCGATACGTTCGTTCATACAGTAGAGCAATATATGACATTCCCGGTTGAAGCTTTATTGATGGATCGCTGGGCCGAAGGTATTTTGCAGACGCTTAAAGATGTCTCAGATACACTGATGCATGAAGAAAAGCCAGACTATGAAACCCGCTCAAATTATATGTTGTGTGCTACAATGGCTTTAAATGGCTTTATTTCTATGGGTGTTCCTCAAGACTGGGCAACTCACATGATTGGTCATGAGCTTACTGCATTTACCGGGCTGACGCATGGAGTGACTTTGGCTATTGTTTATCCGGCATTGTTGCGAGTAATGAAAGAAGAAAAAATGGATAAGCTTCTGCAATATGGTGCGCGTGTATGGCAAATTACAATCGGAACGCCTGAAGAAAGAGCTGAGCAAACGATTATGCGTACAGAGAGCTTCTTTAACTCATTAGGAATTGCAACACATCTTTCAGACTATCATGTGGATAGAACTGTCATTGATAAAATTGTGGAACGCTTTAAAAACCGTAAATGGAAATTAGGCGAGAAACAAAATATAGATTATCATGTTGTGGCTAAAATTCTGGATATGGCTTATTAATCCAAACAAATTATGATATTGCTTGTCTCTCCTTCCAGGTTAATGGATATGAATAAATCCACTGAGCTTTTGCCCTCAACAACACCTGTATATGATAAGGAGGCTACTGATTTGGCAAATAAAATGAAAGGATTGGAGCTGGAAGAAATATCTCGCTATATGGGCGAAGATGATCATCTGGCACGTGAAACCTATGATTTATATCAGAACTTTGAAGATGCTCCTGTTAAGCAGGCTTTGTTTGCTTATGCGGGTAAATTTTATAAAGCATTGGGAGTAAATGATTTTTCATTTGCCGATCTTGAATTTACCAAAAAGCATCTTCGGATTATTTCGACCTTATATGGTTATTTGATTCCGACAGATGATATCAGAGCATATCGAATGAATTTTCATCTTGATTATCAGAGTGAAACATTGTATGATTTCTGGAAACCGAAAATAACACCTTTGCTTGTGGCAGATGCAACTGCAAACGGAGAATGTCTGTTGGACTTTTCGGCTCAGGAGGTTGTAAAGGCTGTGGACAGGACTGTGTTTCCCGAATCAATCAATTATATTCATGTAGATTTTAAAGACAAGGCAAAGAATAAGGATGAATATGTCTCCATTCGTGCTTATGCTCAACCAGCAAAAGGACATTTGGTGAGATATATCATTAAAAATAAAATAGATCATCCCGATGAGCTTGTATCCTTTACGATTGACGGATACAAATTCAATAAGGAGTTATCTACAAAATCAAATATGGTATTTACAAGAGAGAAGCATTAAGCTTCTCTCTTATTCTATTTAATAATCTATGCTGACAACAACTGTATTAACGATTCTTCTTTTGCTGCTTTCTCTGGCATTGGTAAAACTCTATCGGGAGCTGACGGAACTCAGAAAAAAAGGGGAGGATCAGATCTCAGATAAACAGATGCTTCAGTCTGTAGAACGGGTATTGGAAGACAAAGAACGTCAAATTCAGAATCTTGAACTGCAATTGAAAAATCATTATGACGAGCTTGAAAATAAGAATCAAAAAATAACTTCTCTAGCAACTTCTCTGGCTTTGGCACTTAAAGAAAAACAAATCTTTGAAGAGAAACTACTGACTCAAAAACATGAAATTGAGGAAATGAGAATAAATATGACCAATGAGTTTAAATGGATGGCTCAGGAAATTCTTGAAGAAAAATCAAGAAAGTTTACCGAAACAAATAAGGTCAATATTCAACAGTTGCTGGGACCTTTAGCCGAAAAGATAACCGAGTTCAGATCTCAGGTTGAAGAAGCGTATGGCAAAGAGGCCAAAGAAAGATTCTCATTACAATCAAGTATAAAAGAGCTTGTAGAGCTTAATAGCAGAATAAGTGAAGAGGCTAATAACTTGTCCAAAGCCTTACGGGGAGATTCCAAAATACAAGGTGATTGGGGTGAAATGATTCTGGAATCGATACTTGAAAAATCCGGTCTCAGAAAAGGAGAAGGATATTTTACTCAGGAGTATCTCAAAGATAGCACGAATAAACATCTGTTTAACGACTTAGGGCAGCGTATGCGTCCGGATGTCATCGTTGTATATCCCGATGAACGAAAGGTTATTATCGATTCGAAAGTGTCTCTTACGGCCTATCTGCGCTATCAGGAAGCTGTTTCGGCAGAAGATCAGGCGAAAGCTATGGCAGATAATCTGGTCTCGGTGAAACGTCATATTCAGGAGTTAAGCACAAAGAGTTATGATGATTTTAATCAGAGTCTTGACTTCGTGATGATGTTTATTCCGAATGAAGGAGCATATCTACTGGCCATGAAAGCTGATCCTTCTTTGTGGAGTTATGCCTATGACAGGCGAATTGTATTGGTCAGCCCGACTCACCTGATCACAGCATTAAAGCTTATATCTGATCTTTGGAAAAGAGAATATCAGAATCGGAATGCCCTTGATATAGCTAATCGGGGAGGGTTGTTGTATGATAAGTTTGTCACCTTTGTGGAACATATGCGAAAAATCGGAGATAGTCTGGATAAAACGCAAAAGAGTTATGACTCTGCAATTCGATCTTTAAGCGACGGAAATGGGAATCTGATTTCTCAGGCTCAGCAATTGAAAGAGCTCGGAGTAAAAGCAAAGAAAACATTATCAGTCGATGAAGGTGTTTAATATCTTCTCTGATTGTACAAAAAACAAAGCGGTATATCTTCCCGGAGATATGCCGCTTTGTTTTTTTTGTGTCTCTAAGCTTATGAGGAAAAATTAGAGCAAAATGATTTGCGGTCGGGGTATAAATACTATATTTGCTCGTGATATATACTCTTTAAGATATATATAGCCATGTAAACACTAGTAATGACTAAATAAAAATGAAAAATCTAATATTAAGCTCCTTGCTTCTTTTGTCTTTTATAAGTTGTCAGCAAAAGAAGAAGGATGTATTTGTCGCAAATCTTAAGCCGACAGAATTGCAGGACACATCTTCATTTGTTTTATGTAATAATAATGTTCGAAAAGTGAAGATTGAAGAGCCTTCTCACGCAAACTTAAAGATGTCGGATATTATTGAGGAGTTTAAATATATACCGATCGAAACGGCAGACAGCTCTTTGCTCGGACAATATAAGACAGCGTATCTGTTTGAAGACAAAATTATAGTGGAGGATGTAGAGACTAATATGGCTTATATCTTTAATGATCACGGGAAATATATCCATAAAATAGGCCGTAAGGGTTATGGGCCGGGTGAAATGATAAAGTTGAGCGGGCTTGCCGTAGACTTCTATAACCGTAATCTTGTAGCTTATGATCAGTTTTTCAATAAGCTGTTCTATTATACACTGGATGGTAGTTTTTTATTTACCCGGGAAATGCCGCTAAATAGTAGTCAGAATCTGCAATTTGTTGCACCGGATCTTATTGCATTCGCTGTGAATCAGACCAGAGAAAATGAGCAGCTTGAAAATCTGAATCAGTGCAATGTTTTGTTTACTGATTCAATGTTAAATGTATTGGGTGGTACTTACTATGCGGCAAAGAATTTTTCACCTAACTATAGTCCGTATAGCTTTAGCGAAAACAGAGGTGTTGCAGGATATACTCCTCCTTACGAGCCTGACTTTTATCAGTTTTCGGGAGATACATTAGTGCATACTTATCATTTTGAATATAAAGGTTTCGATAAGTTGTTCGTTTTGGATAATGCAGAAAAAAACAGCGATGATGGAATAAGTTTGTTTTATTCAACCAGATTACTACCTCCTGTTTTATTTACAAACAGATTCTTATGGTTTAAAACTCAAATGCCTCAGGCGGCCAATGAGTTTTATACTTTGTACGATAAGATTTCTGAGAAATCAATTTCTTTTAAACCCTCAGATCTTGTATATGATATACCATTTCGCTTTACTTCGGTATTAACCAGCTATAAGGATTATCTGGTCGGTTATGTAGGAGCCCCGGAGCTTATAGAAATGAAAAAGGCTTATGATCAATCAGGTGTAAGGATTGATCCGGAGATAGAGAATATGATTAATGATTTACAAACAGATGATAATGATATTCTGGTATTGTTTAAATTGAAAAATATACAATGAGATACAGAAAAAAAGAAAGTCTATCAGCTTCAATGTGCTGATAGACTTTCTTTTTTTTCTATAATAGAACGACATTATTAGTTAAGAGCATAAACCCATGCGTCTTTAAATTTACTGTCTTTTCTTATTTGGTTCAATTCATTCTGTGCCTCTTGCCTTTGGCTTTTTGGAAAACTCTTAAGATAGATTCTGCTTCTTCCGCCGTTATGAAGGATACCGGCAGAGGTGTGTCCCATAGTTAAAAGTTTGTTGAGGTGATTCTCACCTTCCCGTTTTTCCGGAAAACTATTGACGATTATGTAATATTTATCAGGATTCTTTGTTTCCGTTGCTGCTTCTGTTTTTTGAATGACAGGAGCAGGAGTCGCGTTTTCCTTTTCAGAAAGAAGTTGAGGAGTGTTTATTTCAGAAACAGAATCTTTTGTCGATGCAGCTATTGAGTCAGCCAGCTTAACTAATTGTTTCTGCTGAAAGATTTCTGATGAAATAATTCCTGCATAATTGATATTTGTGCTTTGTTTAGAAACAGGAGATGAGAATAAAAGGAATATGAGAATAGCGGCAGCAGTTGATGCCACATATCTCAATGTACGTTTATTTACAGAAATATGTATCTTCTCTTTGGTCTCACTGATAACAGGCTCTTTAGTTTCGGCAGGCTGAGCAGGCAATGTTTTCAGATTACATACAGGAAGCCCGAATTGATTGAACATATTCAGCGCCGTACGGTTTTCTGCAAAGCTGTAACTGTTGTTTTCGAAAATAACTGAACCAATCGTACCGATAGCCAAACTACCTTCCAGTGCAAGTGTCCATTTCAGTTCTTTTACTGATTGTGCTATGTAGACAGTTGCTTCCTCTACGGATATATTATCTGTATAGGCAATCGATTCAGCAAGGTTGTTGTCGCTATGCTGAATTTGGTTATTGAAACATATTTCTGAATAAGGGGGGATTATCTGACCATTATCGAGAATTTCAGCCGATTTATGTTCACAGATAAACACACCAAAATCAGGAACGATAACGTGTGATCTTTCCTGAAGCAAATATTCTATATGTAGCAACAATTTTTTCATAGGACTGCAAAGGTACTCTTTTTTATTATTTATTCAATGATATCTAAATAAAAATATTGAGAAAGCCTGCTATTTCAGATGTGCTGCAATCAATTCTGCTATCTGAAGCAGCGACTCGGTTTGAGTGAAAGAGAAATCGACTTCCAAGCTATTGCCGATCGAGGCTTTAAGTAGATTGTTACTCTTAAAGCGATCAGAAGTCTGTAAACTAAATAACGTAATACGTGTGTAAAAGATAGAAGTTATATCCAGAGCATTGCCTGAGTCATCCAGGTAATTCATTAATATAATTCGTTTATTTGTGAAAAAAATCTGTGCTTTTTCACATTTAAAGGAAAATTGCAAGTCTTCTTCGTAGGCAAGAATCGGACCGATCAGATCTATCAGATGATCTTTCTTTATTTCTGCCAGATTCATGTATTGTTTAATTGTCATAGTTTCCATAGTTGTGTAATTGTAAAGTTAGATTCCCATAATTTAGTCTCTAAACATAATGATAACATTTAGCAGTGAGACATAGTTTTTCTTATCAGCGGCAATGTAATAAAATTATATATTTGTTCAGAGGAATTGTAATATTAAATTTTCGGATAAGGGAGTGTGCCGATTATTTACAAAAATACCGGATACATCTCTTTATCTTTTGATTGAGCGTGTATCCGGTAAGGATGAGGTTATGTTACATTATTCAGTTCGTTGAAATTTTCCTGCTATTTTGTCAACAATAATGGAGATAGCGCCGTCTCCTGTTACGTTACATGCTGTGCCGAAGCTATCCATCGCAATGTAAAGAGCGATCATAAGAGCTTGTTGAGTTTCGTCGAACCCAAGCATGGTCTGCAGCACACCGAGGGCTGCCATAATAGCCCCGCCAGGCACGCCCGGAGCAGCAACCATGGTGATGCCCAGCATGAAGATAAATTCGGCCATTGTAGCAAAGGTGAACGGATGCCCGGACATAATCATGATAGCCATGGCACAAGCTACAATCTTCATGGTACTGCCCGATAAGTGAATCGTGGCACAAAGCGGAACAGTGAAAATAGCGATGCTTTCACGTACTCCGTTTTTAATGGTCTGTGCCATCGTAACGGGTATGGTTGCTGCGCTGGATTGTGTTCCGAGAGCTGTAGCATATGCGGGAAGCATATTGCGCAGAAGCTTAAACGGGTTCTTTTTGCTGAGAATACCCGCAATGATATATTGTAAAACGAGTAGGGCAATGTGGAGAACGAATATGACTGCTATGACTTTGATGAAAGTAGTAATGATCGTTCCGACCTGTCCCGAAATAGTCATGTCTAAGAAGATACCGAATATATAAAGTGGTAAGAAAGGAATGATGACTTTGTCGATAACCAGAGTGATGATTTCGCGGAAGTCAATGAATCCTTTCTTCAGCGTGTTTCCCATGGTAGTGGTCAGACCCAGTCCGATAGTGAAGGAAAGGATCAGTGCAGTCATAACCCCCATAACGGGAGGCATGATAACCTCAAAGTAGGGTGTCAGCTTGATACTCGTGTCGGATAGTGCCTGTATGCCACTTCCCTCGGTAATGAGTTTGGGGAATATGAGATCACTGATACCGTAAGTAAAGAATCCCGAAAAAATTGTTGAGCCATAAGCTATAACGGCAGTCAGGGCCAGCAGACGTCCGGCGCCTTTGCCTAATTCCCCGATGGCAGGTGTAACAAGCCCGACGATAATCAACGGAATCGTAAAAGACAGGAAGTTACCAAACAGTCCGTTGATAGTCGTAAAGATACGTGCAACAGGAATCGGTAGGAAATAGCCGAATAGTATTCCTGCAAGGATTGCTATGGCAACTTTACCCAATAATGAGATTCTGATTTTTTTCATAGGTGAGTTATTCGTTAATGCTGTAATACAATAATAGTTTGTTTTTTTTGTTTTTCAAGTCGTAATGCTTTTATTTATACAGATATAACGATTGAAAACGATTTTATATTTTCCAAACAGATCCCAAAATTCTTTCGGAATCGTTGAGCCGGAATGGTCGAATCCGACTTGAGGAAGCAATAAAAAACTACACATATTTCATGCGAATGAGCAATGTATAACATTTATTAATACATATATCTGTGTTTGTTTACATCTTGCAACTATATTTGCGCATCATTTTTCAACATGAGGAAGAAAAAATTCGCTTTTGTTGAACGATTTTCACTCACAAATAGTTTAAATAGCATGACAATCAGTTCGTCAGACGGGCTATTGATGAGAATATTATTAAAAATATAAATATAATAAATCATGAGTTACAATTTACTTAAAGGGAAAAGAGGTATCATCTTTGGTGCATTAAACGATATGTCTATTGCATGGAAAGTGGCAGAAAGAGCTGTAGAAGAAGGAGCAATGATTACATTGACAAATACTCCGGTTGCAGTTCGTATGGGTGAAATCTCGGCTCTTGGTGAAAAACTTAATGCAGAAGTTATTCCGGCAGATGCGACAAACGTAGACGATATCGAACAAGTATTTGCCCGCTCAATGGAAGTGTTGGGAGGTAAAATTGATTTCGTTTTACATTCAATCGGTATGTCTCCTAATGTACGTAAAGGTCGTCCTTACGAAGATCTTGACTATAAAATGTTGGAAAAAACATACGATATTTCAGCTGTGTCATTCCACAAAGTAATGCAAGTTGCTTACAAAATGGATGCAATGTCTGAAGGAGGTTCTATCCTGGCGTTATCTTATATTGCAGCTCAACGTACATTTGTAGGATATAACGATATGGCTGATGCTAAAGCTCTTTTAGAGTCTATCGCACGTAGCTTCGGATATGTTTACGGAAAACACAGAGGTGTTCGTGTAAACACAATCTCTCAGTCTCCTACTGTGACTACAGCAGGTAGCGGTGTGAAAGGTATGGGTAGCTTATTGGATGTGTCTGATAAAATTGCTCCTCTTGGGAATGCAGATGCGAACGAATGTGCAAACTATTGTATCGTAATGTTCTCTGATCTGACTCGTAAAGTAACTATGCAGAACCTGTTTAATGACGGTGGTTTCTCGAGCATGGGTATGAGTTTAGATGCTATCGAGGTATTCAACAAAGGCCTTGAAGCTGAAGAAAATAAATAATTCTTCTGGCGAAGATAACAGTTTCGACCAATGATTCTAAAACTCTATAACGATAATACCAATCTCCGTGATCTGGATAAGATCATTGATGTATTGAAAAACGGCGGATTGATTATTTATCCGACCGATACATTATATGCAATTGGTTGTGACGCGCTCAATGTTCGTGCAGTTGAACGTATATGCCGAATCAAAAATATTGATCCTGAAAAGGTGAATTTATCTATTGTTTGTTATGACTTGAGTAATATCAGTGAATATGCGAAGGTGGATAATGCAACTTTTAAGTTGATGAAAAAGAATCTGCCGGGTCCTTTTACTTTTATTCTGAAGGCAAATCATAATTTGCCGCGGATTTACCGTAACAGAAAGAATGTCGGAATTCGTGTTCCTGAAAACAATATTGCCCGGGAGATTTGTCGGTTACTTGGTAATCCGATTTTGTCAACGTCAGTCTTTCTTGATCCGATGGAAATTGAGTATGCAACCGATCCTGAATTAATGGAGGAAAAATACCAGTATGATGTAGATATTGTGATTGATGGTGGTTATGGAGAAACTATTCCTTCGACGATTGTGGATTGTGTAGATG
>JBOFKE010000165.1:0-2764 GCA_051657185.1 Bacteroidales bacterium
ACTTTGTTTCGACAATGCCGAGAGGTAGCAGAAGTTTCTTCTATCCATCTGTATCTTTGGGATGGATCTTTACAGAGATGGAAGGGTTGAAAGAAAACCCGATATTGTCTTTCGGTAAAGTGCGTACATCTTTTGCACAGGTAGGTCAGGCAGGCAGATATTATGATAATTACATGACAGTGCCTTCGTATGGTGGTGGTATGTATTCTTATGCTCCGGTGAACTATCCGATTAACGGTGTCTCTTCTTATACTCCTTATGGCGTACTTTATGATCCGAATCTGAAACCGCAAAACACATCGAATATTGAAGCCGGATTTGATTTGGCTTTCTTCAATAATCGTTTGCGTTTAGATTATACATATAGTTATCAGGATGTAAAAGATCAGATCTTTACTGTGCCTATTGACGGATCTACGGGATACAGTTCATTGATGACTAATGCGGGTCAGATGAAAACAAATTCACATGAATTTACTATTAACGGAGCAATTTTAGAAAATAAAGATTACTCACTTGATTTAGGGGTAAACTTTACTAAAATCAAAAATGAAGTTGTGAAATTAGCTCCGGGTGTAGAGTCTATTATGTTAGGTGGTTTCGTAGAGCCTCAGGTAAGAGCACAGGAAGGTGCTACATATCCAAACTTATATGGTGTAGCTTTCCAGAGAGATGAAAAAACAGGTATGTTGCTTCTTGATAACAAAGGTTTACCTATGGGTACATCAAGTAGTGTAAATTTAGGAAACTGTTCTCCGGATTTTGTTATGGGCTTCAACTTAGGAGCACGTTATAAAAGAGTTTCTTTAAGCACAACATGGAACTGGCAACATGGTGGTAAAATGTATCATGGAACGAATATGGTTATGAATTATTTCGGTGCAACGAAAGAATCATTACCGTATCATGAAGGAGAAATTGAAGTGACAGGTATCTCAAAGGAAACAGGTAAAGAGGTAACGATGAAAGTTAATGGTCAGGATTACTATCAGGCTTATTATGATGTAACGGAATCAGGTATCTATGATCAGAGCTTCTTGAAATTACGTGATGTTACTTTGACTTATCAACTGCCTAAATTCAAAGGTATTGATATCTCAGTATTTGGTTTTGCACGTAATATCCTTATCTGGTCAAAAATGCCGAACTTCGATCCCGAATCTTCACAAGGTAACGGAAACATGGGTGGATACTTTGAGCGTTTCTCATTACCAAATACCTCAAGCTATGGTGGAGGTTTAAAATTGACGTTTTAATTAATAATTTGAAGTGATGAAAAAAAATATATTAGTAGCCTTAGCATCCTTAGTTATGGTAACATCATGTTCAGAGGATGTGATGGATAAAATTAATAAGGATAACAATAATCCAAGTGTAGATGTCGTTCCTGCTAAGTTTTCAATTACAGATGCAATTATGAGTTCTGCTTTTTCCACAATCAGTGGAAATTATTCATGGCTTGCATCTACGTTTACGGAGCAAGAATTCGGTACAGGTAATAATCAGTTGATGAAAGCTGAATTACGTAACCCGAGTGAGGTTGCTGCTTCTACTACTTACAACAATGAGTGGAATGGAACGTATGGTAATATTGCTAATCTGAGAAATATTATCAAAAAAACAAGTCCGGGAGGTTTGAATGCCGATCAAAAAGATATTTTGGGAATGGCTCAGACTTTGTTCGCTTTGAATATGGGTATTCTTACAGATCTTCACGGAGATATACCTTGTTCAGAAGCCGGAATGGGCGCAGCTATTTTGACGCCTAAGATTGACACTCAGGAAAGCATCTACACAGGTTCTGTATTGGGTATGCTTGATGAAGCGATTGTGAATCTGAAAGCGGCAGGCTCATTGAATAATGCTAAGTCGCAAGATCTTTTGTTTGAAGGTGATGCTTCTAAATGGTTAGGGTTTGCTTATGCGTTGAAAGCACGCTATCTGTTGCATACTCAATTTAGAAATCCTGCAGTTCTGACAGACGTAATAGCAGCAGCTAATGATGCTCTTTCAGCAGGTTTCGATGGTGCAGATCTTACTGTTTTCAATGGTGTTAATACAGATAATCCCTGGACTGCCTTTTTCTGGAGTCGTGCTTACACAGGAACTTCTTCGACTGTTGTGGATCTGATGAAAGAACGCAACGATAATCGTTTAGCGATATACGATTTTAATATGTATGGTAACAATGTTTATGGAGTACCGGGCAATGAAGTACAGGCTCAGTTGACAGAAACGTTAAATGCACCTTCGTGGTTAGACAACGGAGCTTGTTCTGTACATTTGTTGAGCAAAAGCGAACTTTACTTTATTCTGGCTGAAGCTAAAACTCGTTTAGGACAGGATGCTACAGCTGATTTCAAAAAAGCGGTAGAGGCTTCTTTTAAAGATTATCAGGTATCTGATTCTTCACCTAAAGACACGGAGTTCGAAAATAACGGATCTGAATATGCAGCAGCATTGCCGGTAACGTTAAAAGAGATAATGGTACAGAAATATCTTTCTCAATGTCGCGATGAGCAAATTGAAGCTTATAACGATATTCGTCGTTGTCAGGCTCTTGGTGAAAATTGGATCGAATTGAAAAATCCATTGAACAATCAAAAAGGTGTGAACTATTGGCCGGAGAGATTCCCTTATGGTAATAGCTCTGTGGTTTCTAACCCGATTATCGGTGAAGCATTCAATAACATTGATATTTATAAAGATAAAGTATGGTTGTTTGGCGGAAGCAAATAAACAACTAATAGATTTTGCAGTGTAA
>JBOFKE010000166.1:0-4434 GCA_051657185.1 Bacteroidales bacterium
CTGCTGTTTGACGTAATCAATACCTTGTTGAAGATATACCAGCTCTTTATGATCTTTCAGATGTTTCAAATGAGCCAGAATGGTTTTCTCTCCTTTTGCAGATATACGTTCCATCACGGCAATTTCATCATAAGGCAAAGCCTCACGCTCTTCGATAGATATTGCTCCTACGGGACAATCGCCTATGCAGGCTCCTAATCCATCACAATACAATTCGCTGATGATACGCGCTTTACCGTCAATCATCTGTAAAGCTCCTTCGTGGCAGCCTTTTACACATTTGCCGCAACCATTGCAAAGCTCTTCATCTATGTATATAATCTTTCTTTTCATCGTAAACTGAATTTTAGATGACAAAAGTAATAGATGATAAACATATAAAATGTCACATAGGTTACATGGAAATGATAAATAAAGTATATAAAATAACCCCGGAGAGCTGAAGTAGGCTTCTCCGGGGTTTGTCTTTTAATAATACAGCTTATTAAAAGCATTATAGGTCAGATTGAAATCGCGATATAATTCCAATGCTTTCGTCTTGGTATCATAATAATACGTCAACTCCATCAGATACTCCAGCAAGGATAATTCTCCTTTCTGGTAAGCCTTCAGAAGAAGTTTCTCATCGCTCATCGCACCCAGTGTCTCTTTATATAACAAACAATTTTCCTGCAACTGTGTAAGTTGTTGATAAAGGTCTGCATAATAAGAACGTTGCTCCAGCGATACATCATTCATCCGAAACTCAGAAGCAAATTTGCGGGCTTTAGCCTGTTTCACCTGATTGCGGTTCTCCCATAACGGAATAGATATGCCAAATACCGCACCCTGAAACAGCTCATCAGCCAGATGCTCCATCGTATAGCCTAATGTGATTTTCGGCAATCCATTGCTTTTGCTTACATTCAGACTGCGCAGAGCAGCCTGTGACTCCTGATCTGCTGCACGGATATACGGGTTTATACCGATCGTTTGTTCATACCACTGATCGAAGCTCAGAGGTACTTCCGGCATAGGGAAAGAAGCTTCGTTAAGTGTGATCGGTATTCCGCCGTTCAACTGATTCAACAGTATTTGTTTACCCTCTCTCTCAGCTTTAAATTTGCTCTTTTCAGCGCTAGCGTTGATTTGATTCAGACGTGCCTTATTCAGGTCGAGCTGATTGACAGCTCCTAAATCATATTGTCTTTTTATACTTGTGTACAATAAAGCAGCTTGTTCTTCACGCTGTGTAAACTCTCCGTAAAGTTGATTGAGATAAATCAGTTCGATACAAAGATTACGTGCTTCCAGAAGAATCTGAGACCGTTGTTGATTGTACTCTGCTTCACGTTGAGCAATCCGATGTCCGATTGTTTTATTCCGATAGTAATAGGTTGTCGGGAAATCGAACGTCTGCGTAGCTGTGAAGGTTTGTTTGTTTCCCAGCTCACCCGGTTTACCCCATTGATAAGACGCTTCCGTATCGGGATTAGACAAATTATTCGTTGTCCGCTCTGCACGGATATCAGCTTCTTTATATTGGCCAGCCGACTTTAAAGTCAGATTATTACGCTCGATCGATTCCAGAACTTGCTGAATGTTCTGAGCAAATGAAAAAGTCGAGCAAAGAATGCCGGATGCTAAAAGGATTATTTTTTTCATTATTCAGCCGTTTTTTCGATTTCAGATTCTATATAATAAGCACCTTTGGTCACCACTGAATTATCATTCGGAAAATCCTGCGGGTTGAGTATCTCCACCAATCCATTCATCTCAGCCCCTTTCTGAACTTTGATTCCTTCAAAGCTGTTTCCTTTTTTAATAAAAGCAAACCATTGATTATCGCGATTGATTAATGCTGTTTCGGGGAGCGTATTTACGGTACGCTTTTGTGTATGAATAGCCCCGTTTACGTACATTCCTTCCTTGAAAACATCCTGCGGCCGGAGGATATGAGCAATGATTTCTACCGAACGATTCTCCGGATCAACCTTCTCGCCGATATACTGGATTTGAGCTTCAAACTTTTGGTCAGGATGGCTGATCAGGTTGAACTCCACATGATCACCTAAAGCAATATGAGGAAGATCATTTTCAAATATCTGCAAGTTCACATGCATGTGTGATTTATTGATAATATCAAACAAGGATTCGCCCGGAGATACACTCTTTCCGATATTCAGCGAAGTCGCAGTCACTGATCCGTCAATCGGCGATTTGATGGCGAAACGATTCTGAACACCTTTCTGATCGATCGTTTCCGGATTAACCTGTATCAGTGCCAGAGATGCTTTACCTGCTTCATAGTTTGCTTTGGCAGTCTCATATTTATTTTGTGACTCCTGCAGTTGTTTAGCCGAACTGATATTATCTTTTGCCAGATCTTTAATGCGGTCGTATTCAGCCTTGCCGGCAATGTAGTTGCTTTTGCTTTCTAAATAATCTTTCTGTAGCTGAATAAACTCCGGATGCTCTACTTCAGCTAAAGTCTGACCTCTTCGTACTTTATCGCCAATTGTTACAAATACTGTGGCAATACGTCCTGAAATCGGTAAGGATACCGTAGCCATATTCTCCGGAGGCAGTTCCATAAAACCATTGCCGGTAACGATATGCGACATTTCCTGAATCTCGGGATTCCCCGTTTCGATTTCGGAAAGGCTCAGCTGTTTATCATTCAGTTCGATATTCGTTGTGTTTTTTGTAGCTGTTGCAGTCTCATTCTTTGGAGTTTCTTTCTTGGAGCAAGCGCTCATAAACAATGAAACAGCAAGAAGTGACAGGATATATAATTTCTTTTTCATAAGATCTGTATTATGCTTTGATGTTTTTTAAAATCGTGTTTGCCAGTAAATATAAAATCGGAATAATAATCAATGAGAGAAGCGTCGAAAGTAATAATCCTCCGATCACAACCGTAGCCAAAGGTCGTTGTACTTCTGCTCCTGCCGATGTCGAGATAGCCATCGGGATGAATCCCATTGCAGCTACAAAGCCTGTCAGCAAGACTGCTCTCAGCAATTCGACCGTACCATCCGTAACGATCTTATACACATCGCCCCGATGTTCTTTTCTCATTTTTTCATAATGATTGATTAATACAATCCCGTTTAATACGGCTACCCCGAAGAGTGCAATAAATCCAACTCCGGCTGTTATACTGAAAGGCATACCTCTTAAGTATAACCCTAAAATACCGCCGATTGCAGATAATGGAACCGTGATAAAAATCAGGAAGGTGTATTTGAATGAACGGAAAGCAAAGAACAACAACAAAAGGATCAGCATTAAGGCTGCCGGAATAGCTATAGCCAAACGCTGCTTTGCGTTACGCAGATTCTCAAACTGTCCGCCGTATTCGATATAATAGCCCGGTTGGAGTTTCAGGTTTTCCTGCAAGAGTGCATCAATTTCGTTTACGATTCCTTCCACATCGCCACCGCGTACATTCACCCCGATTGCAATACGTCTTTTGGTCATATCGCGGTTGATCAGCATCGGACCTTTCACGAAGTCCACTTTTGCTACCTCACTCATCGGGATCTGTATGCCTGCCGGTGTGCGTATAAAGAGTTTGTTCAGATCCAGCTCATTGATATTTCCCTGGTTGAAACGGATTACCAGATCAAACTGACGTTCATTTTCATATACAGCACCCGCTATTTCTCCTGCGTAAGCTGCACGTATGGTTGCATTCAGTTCATCGATATTCAATCCGTGGCGCGCAATCTTGGATCTGTCAAACTGAATAATCAGCTGAGGGAGTCCGATCACTTGCTCTACTTTTACATCCGTAGCACCCGGTACTTTCTGAATATATTTAGCCGCTTCATTAGCCTGTTTAAACAGTTCATCCATATTTTCGCCATAGATCTTTATAGCGATATCCGATTTGGATCCGGTCATCAGCTCATTGAAGCGTAGCTGGATCGGTTGTGAAATATTGAACGTTGCACCCGGTACATCCGCAAGGGTTTCGCTGATCAGTGTAGCCATCACATTACGGTCTTTCGTTGTCTTCCATTCTTTTGCAGGCTTCATGATCACCATGATGTCTGCATCCTCGATACCCATCGGGTCTGTAGGTACTTCTGCCGTTCCGATTTTGGAGATAACCTCTTCGATTTCGGGAATCGTTTCCAGCAAATGTCTTTCGGCACGTGTCGCAATTTCGATACTCTCTTTCAAAGAGCTGCCCGGAGGTAAAGACATCTGTACAGCAAAATCTCCTTCATCCTGATTCGGTAGAAACTCGCCCCCCATATTCTTAAAGATGAACAGCGAGATAATAAATAAAGTCAGTGCAGCCGACAGGACGATATATTTAAAACGAATAGCAAAAAGGAGTGTCGGACGAAATAACTTCTGAAGTTTTGTGATCATTTTGTCCGAGAAGTTCTCTCCGGCATGTATCTTCTTATTCAGGAACAGTGAACACATCAAAGGGATATA
>JBOFKE010000167.1:0-17313 GCA_051657185.1 Bacteroidales bacterium
GCGTTTTTACCAATCAGGAAGTATAAAATGGTTCCTGTGATCAGAAATATAGTCCATCCGATATATGAATCTCCTAAGCCAAACTTCGCGATTGCGATAGGAAGGATTAATGCAAATAAACCTGGAGCGATTGTTCCAACACCTCCGAAGGTACCTGTGGCATAACCTTGTCTTTTTTGCTCAAACCAATAGGAGGCCTGACTAATACCTACTGAAAATGTAGCAACCCCGCAACCGGCTAAAAGCCCAAAGAATAGAACAAGCGGATACATTCCTTCCATGTTGTCCGGATAATGCGTATTCACAAGCCACATTAACCCGGCAACGCCGATGATAGCAAGTATCATGAGGATATTAAATGGTTTTTTACCTCCGGTAGTGTCTACCCATGCTCCGAATGGAATACGAAGAATAGATCCCGATAAAGAAGGGATAGCAACCAAAAGCCCGATTTTTGTCGGATCTAATCCCATGACATCTCCAAACTTATGAGCGGTGGGTCCAAATAAAGAAACCGCAGCCATTCCAAAGAAAAACCCTAATGTCGCTCCCCATAAACCAAAAGAACGATTTCCATTTATCTTTCCATTTTCCATAGCCTAATTATTTGCTGAAAATTATTAATATGAAAACAAATATCATTGGGCTTAGTTTATGAGCAGAGGGTATTATATGAATAATAGAGTTTGTGAATCTGCTGTTTTTAAGTTTGTAATGTCTTTGTAGTCAGTGTGTAAGTGATGATATTGTTGGTGGTAAAACGGAATGTGCTTTTGTTCAGTAAAAATAACATTCGGAACGATACTATAGTTATATATGGCAAAAAGCTATTTTCATATTAAATAATGCTTAAAAACAGCACTTTATACAACAAATTACTTACACATATCGTTATTATTACGATTCAATTACCTGTAATAAAAATGCGCAAAGCATTAAAGATGTTTATAAATAACAAATCGTTTCAGGGAAAATTGTTTAAATGACGATTATTCATTATTTTTGCGGTCCAAATTTCATTTTGCAAGATGAGACAGTTAAAAATCACAAAATCAATTACTAACAGAGAGAGTGCCTCTTTGGATAAGTATCTTCAAGAAATCGGACGCGAAGACTTGATTACAGTAGAAGAAGAGGTAGAGTTAGCCCAACGTATCAAAAAGGGTGATCGTAGAGCTTTGGAAAAATTGACTAGAGCCAACCTTCGTTTCGTTGTTTCGGTCGCGAAACAATATCAAAACCAAGGTTTAAGTCTACCCGATCTAATTAACGAAGGGAATCTCGGTTTAATTCGTGCTGCTGAGAAATTCGATGAAACGCGCGGGTTTAAATTCATCTCTTATGCGGTGTGGTGGATTCGTCAATCAATTCTGCAAGCTTTGGCTGAGCAGTCTCGTATTGTACGTTTACCTCTGAACCAAGTAGGATCGCTTAACAAGATCAGTAAAGCATTCTCTAAATTTGAACAAGAGAACGAGCGCAAACCTTCTCCGGAAGAGTTAGCAGATGAATTGGATATTCCGGTTGACAAAATTTCAGATACACTGAAAGTTTCCGGACGTCATATTTCTGTTGATGCGCCTTTTGTTGAAGGTGAAGATAATAGTTTGCTGGATGTTTTAGTGAATGATGATTCTCCGATTGCGGATAGATCGTTGCTAAACGAATCTCTTTGTAAAGAAATTGATCGTGCACTTTGTACATTGACTGAAAGGGAGAGCGATATCATTAAGATGTTCTTCGGATTAGGTTGTCAAGAAATGACATTGGAAGAAATCGGCGATAAGTTCGGGTTAACTCGCGAACGTGTTCGTCAGATCAAAGAAAAGGCAATTCGCCGTTTGCGTAATAGTTCACGCAGTAAATTACTAAAAACGTATTTAGGCTAACACGTAGAAAGAAGCCGAAAGAGATAAAGGTGTTTCGTTTTAACGGGACGCCTTTTTCTCATTTTAAACCAGGGCATAATAAAACGGATCAGCGGATAAATAGGGTTGGTCGTAAGTACGTATTTCGTATCGATAAAATACGTATATGGTGATTGCGAAATACGGATTTAATTTTTGAATTACCGTAAGAGTTCCGATTTTGCTACGTATGAAAAATATTTTACATAGGTATCTAAAGTTTTTTAGATACGTACAAAAAAAAATTTACATACGTATGTAAATCTGATTAGATAAGGCAAATTGGAAAATAGCTCGCAACGATGCAGTATATCTCTGAAAAGATACGGTATATCTTCGCAACGATACAGTGAATCTTTTAAAAGAAACGGCGTATCTTTTCAGAGATACACCGTATAATTTAGCCAGAGTCCGGATTCGTTTTACACTCCCACGACAAGAGAATTTTTTTGCGTTTTATCTGCAACATCTGCAACATCCTTCGGAAACCCTTTGTGGATCGGGATTTCCGCTGTTGCAGATGGTTGCAGATGGTTGCAGATGAAATTTGATCTGCAACGCGTAATTATTTATAATATAGGTGTTTATGAGTGTGTTGCAGATGTTGCAGATAAAACTTCAAATTTTGTTAGTAGTAAGATTCTTTGTGAGAATCTAAAGCATAGATCTACTTTTTAGATATCCAGCAGTCAGGAAAAACTTAATATAGAAAGCTACAAACCGTATTTATCCGCTGATCCAAAAAAACTGTCTCTAAATCTATAAGATTTTAGAGACAGTCACAATAAAGATTGTTTAAAAAACGATGAGAAGATTATTCAGCTAAATTAATAGCATAGTAAGCAGTTTTCCCGGAAGGATATACACCCATGATGAACATACCCTGTTCGTTAGCACTGCCTTGTCTGATTTCTTTTATTATTGTTTCAAGATCTTGTACGGAATTAATTCGTTGATTGTTGATCTGAAGCAAAATAAACCCTTTGCGAATTTGTGCTTCGGCAAATTTACCTTTTGAATCAATATCCTTTACTTGCAATCCACTTCTTATACCAAGTTGTGCTTTTAAGTCATTCGAAATAGGTTGGAAAGTTGCGCCTAAATTGCCAATTCCCAGTTGTTTTACGATTTCCGTATTTCCTTGCTGATTTTTTAGCGTTACAGATACGGACTTCTTGTCTTTACCACGAATATAATCTACCTTAACTTTATCACCAGGACGATATCTGCTTACCTGTTCCTGAAGTTCAGATACTGATTTGGTTGGATGCTCATTGATAGCAGTAATGATATCACCTTTTTCGATACCTGCAGAAGCTGCCGATCCTCGTTCAACTACCCCTCCGATATAGACCCCGTCGAGTGTCGCTAAGTTTAGTTCCTTTTGCATTTCGGAGTTGATGTCTCCAATCTGTACTCCTAATACGGCACGTTGCACAGATCCGTATTGTTTGAGATCGGTTACAATTTTGCTCGCCATGTTTATAGGAACTGCAAAAGAATATCCGGTGAAATTCCCTGTTTCTGATGCGATCGCAGTATTGATTCCTACCAGTTCGCCTCGAATATTTACCAGTGCACCACCACTATTGCCCGGATTAACTGCGGCATCGGTTTGAATAAAAGATTCAATTCGCATTGGTCCTGCATTGGCCAGAATATTGATATTTCGTGCTTTTGCACTAACAATTCCGGCTGTTACCGTTGAAGTCAGGTTAAATGGATTTCCGACAGCCAATACCCATTCTCCGATTTTGATTTTATCGGAGTCTCCGAAAGGAATTGCTGTCAATCCTTCAGCTTCTATCTTGATCAGTGCGATGTCTGTGGAAGGATCTGTTCCAATTAGTTTTGCTGGATAACTCTTTTTGTTATCTAAAGTCACTAAGATTTCATCTGATCTGTCTATTACGTGATTGTTGGTAACGATATATCCATCAGATGAAATGATTACTCCCGAACCAAACCCTTTTTGAGGTTTTTGTTGTGGCATTTGATAACCGCCACGATCGCCAAAGAAAAAATCGAAAAATGGATCTCGTTGCCCACCTCTTGATACTGTTGTCTGGTTGATCGTTGATTGTATGTGTACAACAGAATTGATTGTTCTCTCTGCAGCTTCTGTAAAGTCGGTTTGAAAAGCCGGAGCTTTTGATGTTGAGGTGAATGCTACAGGTTGAGAAAACTGTTCTTTGCTTGAATGATTTTCTGCTTTTGTCGAATTTGTGAGCACGCTATATAACCCGATAGTTGCTCCGGAGCTCAATAAAGAAACGAGAACCAAGCTCATCATTTGTTTTGTACCTTGTTTCATAAGTTCATTTGTTTTATTGATTACTTTTTTTGTTTCTAGACGAATGTTGAATTGTTTTTTTGAATTCGACCGCAAAATAGTAAAAGGTTTAATATGCTACATTGTAATGCATACTACTTTAATAATATTTAACCCGGCAAAATCAGTCGAAAATGACATAGCTATAAATAGGTACAAAAAACGCATTCAGATATTGTTTCATCTGAATGCGTTTTGCTATTTTTAATATTTAGGATGGTAAGTAACGAATAGATCTTATTCCTCTTTCAAAGTTATTGTCGCAGATATTTCAAACTCGTCATGAATAATTTTATCTGTGATACTTTTGAAAATACTTTTTGAGTTGTAGTTAATTTTCCAGATAGTTCGGTTTAATACGACTTCGTTTGTAGTGAAAGAAACCGGATTAATCTGAGATAGTTGTTTTACCTTAAATGTTACTGGTTGAGGTATATCTTTTATTGTCAATGCCCCTGTCATTTCCATTACGAAAACCGGATCATCAGGAAGTAATTTGACCGAATGAATTTCGAAGGTTGCTGTTGGATAATTCTTAACATCAAAAAAGTCTGCACTTTTTAAGTGATTTTCCAGCATCTCTTTCATTTCTTTCATGCGTAGCTCCTCGTCTTCGATCGTTGTCATATCTGCCACAAACGATCCTCCAGTCACATTGTTTTCTTCAAATTTTATATAACCACTCGAAAATCGGACAATACCAGTATGTTCACCTCCCGGTTTAGATCCTTTCCAATGGATGAATGATTTGAGTGGGTCGATACATATTTTATGAGTATTTTCTGTTTTGGACGTAGAATCAAATTGATCTGATTTGCTTAAACTTCTGTCCGGATTTGGTAGATTAAATACGATTTCCATAATATAATTTAGGTTTAGATTGTTATAGAGAAATAACGATGATGTGTGATGTAATGTTCAGATATTCAAGGTTTAATTTCTGTGCTGTAGAATTAATATCTTTGTTATGAAAAAAAGATTTAATCTTATGTTTTTAGTTCTCATTCTAATCAGTATAGCTATGTATGGACAGAATGTAATTGATAATCAACCGGTATCTTATTTAGATTTAAACCGGTATTTAGGATTATGGTATGAGATTGCGCGTTTTGATCATTCTTTTGAGAAAGATTTGGTTGGAGTCACAGCTCGCTATTCCTTAAATGATGATGGAATGATTCGAGTTGAAAATCGTGGATTTATGCATACTTTAAATGGGAAAGAGAAAGTGGCAATTGGCAAAGCGAAAATAGTTACTGATAAACCAGGGCAGTTGAAGGTTTCTTTCTTCCTGTGGTTTTATGCAGATTATAATGTGCTGATGATTGATAATAACTATTCGTATGTGCTTATTGGAAGTAAATCTCCCGATTATCTTTGGATTTTGAGTCGCACTCCTGAAATGGATCCAGTACATTATAACGCGATCTTAGCTGAAGCAAAAAAAAGAGGATACAATACATCCAGGCTGTTACAGGTGTTGCAAAAATAAATAAACCCTTCGAATCACTTCGAAGGGTTTAAGCCATGATACCACAAATTTAAAAAAAACACACACCAAATTAAATACCATGTGTTATATTTTATATCGAATGATATACCGTTTTGGTAAGTCAGAAAAATAATTCTCTTGACTTATCTATCGCAAAGAAAGTAAATATTTTTATAATACGGGAAAAAATGACAAAAATTTTCAGAAAAATGATACCAACATCTAATATTTACTCATAATTGTCGTGGAAAGTTTATTTTGAGAGTATCCCATATCGTTTTAGAATCTCCATGTATAAAAGCCTTCCA
Source organism: Bacteroidales bacterium (assembly GCA_051657185.1). Taxonomy (GTDB): domain Bacteria; phylum Bacteroidota; class Bacteroidia; order Bacteroidales; family UBA7332; genus UBA7332. The sequence goes on from JBOFKE010000167.1 coordinate 6,040, forward strand.
CATATATTTTGAAAACTTATACATCATATCTAATGTAATGTCTGGAGGCATTAATAAGGAATTTGGATTGATATTTACATCAATGACTGCAGGTCCATCATAATCAAAAGCTTCTTTCAGTGCACTTTCTAACGCATTAGGATGAGCAACATGGATACCCTTTATGTGTATAGATTCAGCATACTCGGCGAATGAAGGATTTTTAAGATCAGTAAACGAATCTATTAAGCCTTCTGTTTTCATTTCTAATGCAACAAAATCTAAACGATGATTGTTGAAGATGATAATTTTAACAGGAAGCTTTTCTTGTTTAATAGTCAATAATTCACCCATAAGCATTGAAAAACCACCATCTCCGCACATTGCGACTACTTGTTTGTCAGGGACTGCAGCTTGGAGGCCTATCGACGATGACAGTGCATTGGCCATTGTACCATGCAAACTTGAGTGATATAAACGTCTGCTACCTAGTGTGTCAATATATTTAGCCATATATGCCCAAGGAGTTCCAACGTCAGAAACGATTATTGCATCTTTACAGATCATTTGATTCAGCATGTGACTTAAATATTCCGGATAGATACTATTCAATTCATCGTTATTTTGCTTAGCTATATGCTCATAATGTTTTTGTACATTTTGATAAAGTTTTGAGTTTTCACTCGCGAAAATATCATTCTCTTTCTCTTTAACTATTTCAATAAGACAACTGACAGTAGCTTTTATGTCTCCGACGACACCTAGATCAATGGCATGACGTTTTCCTAAATTTTCACCTTTAATGTCAATCTGAATAATAGCAGTATCTTCAGGATAGAATTGAGAAAAAGCGAAATCAGTGCCTAAGAGAAGGAGCAAATCGCACTCATCTAAAGCGTGAAGACAAGATTGATCACCTAGTAAGCCATTCATTCCAATAGGATATGGGTTATCGAAATCTAATGCTTCTTTTCCTCTATAAGCCCATCCGACAGCTGCTTTTATTTTTTTAGCGAAAGCCATGATTTCATCATGAGCACCAATACAACCCGAACCACCGAATATGACTATGCGTAACGAGTCATTTATTTTATCTGCAATTTCTTTTAATTCATATTCTGATGGAATCGTTATACCTTTATTTAGATGCGGATAAAACTTAATAGTATCAAAGTCAGTTGTTAAACTGAATATGTTTTCAGGGATTATTAATACGGCGACTCCTTTTAAACTGAGGGCAGATTGCATAGCCATTCCTAATAAACGCTCAATCTGAGCAGGAGCTTGTACTTCTTCGCAAAAGCAACTGCAATCGCTAAAAGACTGGTGCATAGCATATGTAATATTCTGTTGACCCAGAACCATTTGATTTTTTGAAGTGGCAATACATAAAACAGGGCATCCGTTACGATGTGCGTCATATAACCCATTTAATAAATGAACAGAGCCTGCGTTTGCGCTGCCGCAACATACGGCAAGTTCTTTTGTGATATGGGCATCACCTCCTGCTGCAAATGCTGCAGCTTCTTCATTGCGGGTTTGAATAAATTGAATAGAAGTTTCACTCAGCGCGTTGAGTAATATATTAATTCCGACGCCTCCAATTCCATATATACGTTTTACTCCCACATATTGGAGAGTATCCGCTATAATTGTAGCAACTTGAGTAAGCATATTATTATTTTTCTTAATTTATGAATTAGCTAAATGAGCATCAGTGATAGATGCAACTTTGACTTCAAGAAAAGCTGGGGATGATGAGTTTAACCATTCATCTATTGCAGAGTTTAAGTTCTCCGCCTTTTCAATATGCCATGTTTCGAAGCCTATTGTTTTAACTACATCAGCAAAGTTTACAGGATATAGATCGATATGAATTGGCTTTAACCCGTTTTCGATAAAATCTAATCCTGAATAATCTAGTTTTCCATTGTTCAAAAGTATAATCTTCACAGGCAGATTTAGTTGTATGACAGTTAGGAGTTCACCTAATAGCATTGATAAGCCTCCGTCTCCACATATTGCAATTACTTCCCTTTCAGGAAAGCATGCTTTCACACCAAGGGCAAATGGTAATCCATTGCCCATTGAACCCCATTTATAGGATTGAAAAAAACGACGCTCTTTTGTTGCTTGGATATGCCATTGAGTTAATATAAGTGCTGTACCCGTATCAGAACAGATACAGGCATCTGATGCAATTTTTTTATTAAGTAAACAGAATACGTATTCACTCAGAATACTATTTTCGCTATTGGCAGCTTGTTTACATAAATTCTCATATTGTTTCTTCCGATTCAGGTATGGCATCGTAACTTCTTCGACATAGCATCTGGAACAATGCGTATTTATTAGAGGGATTAACTTAGCCATTGTATCTTTTACTTTACCTCTAAAAGCATAATCAATACGATGTTCTGTTCCAAATGTCTTTTCGTTGATACCTACTTGCACGATCAATCCTCTCGTTTTATATTCCGATAGAGATAATGAGCATCCTAACTGGATTATCAGATCACTGCTCCTGATCGCCTCGTTTACACTTTTAGTCCCCAGCTTTCCAATAATTCCAATTGGGAACGGATTATTATATTCTAAATACTCCTTGCCCCCAAACGTCCAGGCTATAGCCGCATTTGCTCTTTTAGCAACTTCCATTATTTCTGTATTCGCATCAATACAACCTTCACCTCCAATAATAAGTATTTCATTGTATTTATTGATTAACGAAGCAAGCATAAATAAATCTTCATTTGTCGGGAATATTTGTGGAGAAGGATATTGAGGTATAAATTTATCGATATTTCCACCTGTATATTCCTGAGAAGAAATATCCCCCGAAATGATAATTGTTGCAACTCCTTTAAGAGATATTGCACTTTGCATGGCATGTAACATTATTCTAGGTAACTGTTCCGGAGATTGAACAATGGCACAATATTTACTGCAACCCGAAAATAAAAGTTTTGGATCAGTCTCTTGTATGTAGTTAAATCCAATTTCATTTTTGAGGATATGCGTTGCTATACATAATACAGGAGTACCATTTGTATTAGCTTCATATAAACCGTTTATTAAATGTAAAGAACCAGGACCGCAAGATCCCATGCAGACAGATAATTTGCCTGTAGCTTTTGATTCGGATGCTGCTGCAAATGCGCCACTTTCCTCATGTCTGACATGCATAAATTGCAACTTGCTTTTGCTTATTGCTGCCGTGATAAAATTTGCACTGTCACCGGTAATACCCCAAATGCGTTTAATACCTGCATTTTCCAGCATTTTTACTATAACATCTCCAGTATATTTAATCATGATTCCATTGTATTTAAGTAGATTTAAAAATGGTGTTTGTTTAGATAGATCTGTTTTAAAAGAACAATATGACTTCTTTTCATGTTCAATAATTAGTGTTAAACAATCGGTTGGTGGGCTTTTTTTAGCCAAAACCGTATAATACAGGTGTTTATTAATTATGAAAACAACAGCAATTTGTGTATTGGATTATATAAACGGTAATCATTGTATAAGTGCTGAACATGGACATCAGCTAGGTGTAGATATTCTTAACTTATGGAACTCTTATGATCAGATTCATTTAGACTTTGAAGGAGTTGACCTTCTTTTATCCTCATTTCTGTACACAGTATATCAGCAATTATTATCAGAATATACATTGCAGCAAATCAGTGAGAAGGTTGTTTTTGTAAATATGAATAAGAATGGACATTCTGAGAAGAAGAGAATAGAAAAGATGCATCATTATATTTATAAAAATGAGGATGAGATAAAAGAAATAGTTGCTAATATAATAGAAGGAAAAGACTTATGAAATTAAGATATAATAATTCAACTCTAGACAAAATTATTGGACGGCCATGTTTTTTTGATGCCAATATTTTATTGTTTTTGTTTTTTACAACTACGCCTTATCAGGATTGGCAGAAATATTACTCGTTAATGTTCATGCAGTTATTGCATCAAAAAAATCCGATGTATATTGATTTCTTAGTTCTTTCAGAAGTGATCAACAGAGAACTGCGAATACAGTATGAACTTTATCTTTGGGAAAACAAAATCCAAAAAAAGAATATGCGTTTCAAAGATTTTCGGAATAGTGAATTAGGGAACGAAAGTTTGGAGCATATCTATCAGGTAATAGAATCAAAAATATTTCCTCTTTTTCAATTTAATGCAAAAGACTTTACTTTAAGAGAGGTGAAGGACTTTATGACAGTTGAGCCATTGGATTTTAATGATAAGGCTATTGAGCGTTTATGTAAAGAAAACAATATGATTTTGTTTACTGATGATAAAGATTACGCTGAATCTGAGATAGAGATATTATCTACAAATCCATCAATTATAGGTTTTGATAAATTTTTGTGAATTTAGTTTTGCCATAAAATGAAGTATTATAGCTGATATTTAAATGTAACTCTTAGCAATTGATAAAAGTGGTCATATGTTAATGGGGATCTATCGTATCTATACTAAGTCAGCTGATTAACCAAATGATTGAAATTGTAAAGTTGCTTGAATATATCGGTTTTGTATGATATTCGGGCTAAATATAGATTTGATGGAATGTCAAATAGCGGATCGTAAAGAATGAGTTGTTTTTTAGTTGTCATATTGTAAATAAAGCTATTTTTTATACAAATTCGAACTTTTGCTATTGAGTGGCGTTTTTTTATGTATAAAACAAATCGATAATTTATTAAAATTATGAGAATACAAACGGGTCAGGGTACTATTCCTTTAGCAACTTTATTAGCTATTTGGTCCATTTCTGCAATTACATCTTTGCCTGGATTAGCAGTATCTCCGATTATGGGCCAATTAGACACTATTTTTCCTTCGGTCTCTCATCTGGAGATACAGATGCTTACATCGATACCATCTTTGTTGATTATCCCGTTTGTTTTATTGTCAGGGAAATTATCCGAAAAAAAAGATAAGACTTTAATTCTGGCTATTGGTCTAGCAATTTTCTTATTCAGTGGAATCTTGTACTTCTTTGCAAAAAGTATGTTGGCTCTAATCCTTATAAGTTGCTTGTTAGGTGTAGGTGCAGGGATGGTAATTCCGTTATCGACAGGTCTTATTGCAGACTTCTTTGTCGGATCTTATCGGACGAAACAATTAGGAATAAGTTCTTCAATTACAAATTTAAGTTTAGTTCTGGCAACAGGATTGACAGGTTGGTTGGCAGAGATTAACTGGCACTTGCCTTTTGTTGTTTATCTTATACCTGTTTTTGCTCTTGTTTTGTCATATTATTTACGTGATAATGTACTTAAACAAAGTAATGTAAACTACATCGGAGCACCTAATAATACAGCAAATGATGAGAATGAAGATATGGTTCCGAAAGGAAAACAAATGAATATACCCTATCTGATAGGTGTAATGGTTTTGTATTTCTTTATCTGTTATGCAGCCTTAGTCGTTGTATTGAATTTGCCATTCATTTTACAAACATATAAATTATCAAGTTCTGTTTCCGGAACAGTTATATCGATCTTTTTTCTCGCTATAATGCTACCCGGATTATTTCTTTATAAGATTTTGACTGTGTTGAAAAATATGACGGTGATTTATAGCTTAATCTCATTAGCAATAGGTTTATTATTGGTATCTCTCACTCAAAACGTAGCATTGATTATAATAGGAACTATTTTTGTTGGATTTGGTTATGGTATAATTCAGCCATTAGTCTATGATAAAGCAACAAGAATAGCAAGGAGTAATAAAGTTGTTTTATCTCTTGCATTTGTTATGTCAGTAAATTATCTGTCTATTTTAGTGACTCCTTTTATTATCGACGCGATTGCCGCATTTTTAGGTGATACGAATGTTATATTTCCTTTCCGCATTAACTTTATATTGACGATGTTGTTCATTATTGTAGCATATATACGAAGAAATACATTCGTTTTCTCAGCAGACAAATAACCAGCTGATACGTCAGCTATTATATATCTAAACCTTAATTTATTCATTATGGAACAAAAAAAAGTAATGGAAGGTATCTGGAATAAAGATCAAATATCTTCTCAAGCACCAAATTGGGCAAAGTACAGAAAATTAATGACAAGTGAATTCCCTTCTCCATTTAAAGGAAAAGAAGATCCTTTGGCTAAAGAAATCGAAAAAGCTATTGAAATGATTGACCAATTAAAGCCAGAACAAAATGGTCCGGCTTTTTTGGGAGATAACTCTCAACTTGCATATACATATCCTGAGGTTAAGGATGTTAAAATTGCAGCAAAGCCACAAGCTCTGGATGATGTAATTGCAGATACTGTGAATTTATTTAATGGTATGCCAAATGTATCCAGTCCATTGACTATGTGTAATGTTTGGCCTCAACCAAATACGGCAAGTATTATTGCATCTATTCTGCCATTAATATATATGCCTAATATTATTGAAGGTGAATATGCATGGAATGTTCACAAAGCTGAGTTAGAATCAGCAGGTATGTTAGGTGATTTATTTGGTTGGAGCAGTAAAAATACAGGATGTGTTTATACATATGGTGGTAGCGGGTGCTGGTTATATGGTTTAAAATATGCATTAACTCGCGTTCTTCCTGGTTCAAGAGATAAAGGTGTTCGTACAGATGCGAAAGTTATTTGTTCTACACAATCTCACTACTGTAAAGAAAATGCGACAGACTGGACCGGTATTGGTATGGATAATATTGTTCAGATACCTACTGATCCACAAACGAATCAGATGGATGTAAATATTCTTGAGCAAAAACTGAAAGAGTTTACTTCTAATGGTATTCCGGTTGCATCTGTAGTGTGTACAATGGGAACAACTGATGCCAGTGTATTTGATCCAATCGAAAAAGTAAGAGAATTACTTGATAAATATCCTAATCCTGCGGGTTATGGTAAAGCATTACTATATGCAGATGCCGTTGCCGGTTGGTCATGGATGGTATTTAATAAATATGATTTCGCTAATAATCCATTGGAATTTTCTAAAGAGGTTTTAAGTATAATCAAACGCAATCTTGAGCAAATTAAAGGTATTCACCATGCAGATGCGATTGGTGTAGACTTTCATAAATTTGGTTGGGCACCTTATACAAGTAGCTGTTTCGTGTACAAAGATTCAGCTGAATTTGAATCAATCATGCGTCGTGGTAGCTATGCATATCTTCAGGAAGTTACACCATATAACCCAATGTATTATACACTTGAAGTTTCAAGAAGTGGTGCTGGTTCTTTAGCAGGCTGGGCTACTATGAAATACTTTGGATTGGAAGGTTTACAAGCTGTATTAGGTGGTATTCTTGAAGTAAGATATTATTTCCAAAATCTATTGAATGAACATCCGGAAATGGTTTGTGTAGACCCTGATAATACTGGTTTGATCAGCTTGTTCCGCGTATATGCAAATGGTGTAGATGCAAACTCTCAATATCAAAAAGAAGTTGCAGATCCCGCTTTCAGAGCAGAGCTTATTAAAAATAATGAATTTACTGCTGCAATCGGAGAAAAACTGTTTAACTGGTATCTAAACCGTAAACAAATTAATGGTCGTTATACTCCGCATATGGCATACAGTACAGGATTCCGCACTGCATCTTACAACGGAGACGGATCAGATGATCAGGCAATCGTTTATGCATTGAAAGTTTATCCAATGAATGTATTTGTATGTCCTGAAGATATGCAACATATTATTAATTGTATTTTGGCAGCTCGCGATGAGGTGATTGCTGAAATGATGTAATTTATCCTATAATTTATTATTATATGGCACAAGATAATGAAAAAACAGGTAGTTTAAAATCAGGAGTTTCTACAGCAGCAAAAATAGGCGTTGGAACGATGACTGTCATGATTATTACAACAATCGTGAGTTTGAGAGGTCTTCCTTCGCAAGCTGAATTTGGGATAACATCCATTTTCTATTATGTATTTGCTGCATTAGTATTCCTTATTCCATTTGCATTAGTTTGTGCTGAACTGGCTTCCACTTTTACTAAAAGTGGAGGTCTTTTCAGATGGGTAGGAGAGGCTTTTGGAGCGAAATGGGGTTTTGCTACGCTGTATTGGGAATGGCAAACATTAGTGATTTGGTTCCCGACAGTATTAATTTTTGGAGGTGTCGCTTTAGCATATATTTGGTGGCCCGAAAGTTTCGATGCCAAATTGGCGAGCAATAAATGGTACACAATTGTAGTATTGTTAGGTATTTATTGGTTTGCGACATTATTGACTTTGAAACGAGGAATTGGTTCTGCTACTAAATTGAGTGCAGTTTTTGGTATGGTTGGTACAATTATACCCGGAGCAATTCTAATTATTCTCGGGATCATTTATGTAGCAATGGGTAAAACTATTGAGCTTCCTTCTCATGAATCATTCTTTCCTGATTTTACAAAATTCGGTAATATCGTTTTAGCAGCGTCTATATTCTTATTCTATGGCGGGTTAGAAATGAATGCTGTACACGTACAGGATTTAAAAGATCCGGCTAAGGATTATACTAAATCATTGTTCATTGCTGCTATAGCAATTGTTTCAATTTTTGTATTGGCGACATTAGCCATTGGTGTAATCGTACCTGAAAAGGATATAAATCTGACTCAAAGTTTGCTAGTGGCATACCGCGATTTGTGGGGCGTTTTAGGAATGGACTGGATGGGTAATGTAATGGCTGTAATGCTTGCCTTTGGTGTAATTGGCCAGGTAATGGTTATTATTGCAGGCCCGTCAACAGGTCTTTTAGCTGTAGGCCGTGCGGGATATCTTCCAAAAGGATTACAAAAAGTAAATAAACAACAAGTTCAAGCACCTATTTTGATGGTACAAGGAGCATTAGTTACTCTACTTACTTTTGTAATGGTACTATTGCCTTCTGTTCAATCAGCATATCAAATCTTAGGACAATTGGCAACAATTATTTATATGATCTGTATTATTACAGTTTATATTGCTGCGATTCGTCTGAGATATACAGCTCCAAACAAAAAACGTCCGTTTAAAATTCCTGGTGGAAACTGGGGTATTTGGTTACTAAGTATTATTGGTATTGCAGGTGCTGGTCTGGCAGGCATAGTTAGTTTTATTCCTCCAAGCCAGATTACAACAGGTAGCCCTGTGGTTTATGTTGGAATACTTATAATCGGAGCTGCTCTTTTTGCTGCACTTCCATTTGTTGTTGAAGCTTTTGGTAAAAAATCATGGAAAGATCCGAAATCTACTTTTGAACCTTTTGATTGGGAATTGGAAGGTAGAAAACCATCACAGGTTTCTAAATTAGCTGTAGGTCAGGATGCTGGTGATTTAGCAAAAAATACATCAGAAAAAGTAAACGGATAAAACGACTCTTTAATTAATTAGATCTTATGAAAAACGATAATTTTGATATAAATGCATTGTTCTTAGGCCCAAAATCAGAGAATGGACAATTTTTTAAAGATGCACTGATATCTTGTGTAGATGACCATCTGTTTTGGAGAAAAGATTTCCATCCCGAAGATGAACCGATCATTTCCTATCAAGAGAAGAAATGTGATTCTTTTCAAAATGTGCAAGATCGTACATTAAGTGTTCTTGATAAATTAAGCGCCTTAATGCGAGAAACTTCTGCTCCATGGCACTCTCCAAGATATTTGGGGCATATGAATAGTGAAGTATTAATGGCTTCTATTCTCGGATATGTTACAGCCGTTTTTTATAATGCAAATAACTGTGCATATGAAGGCTCTCCGGCAACTACACCTATGGAGCTGGAAGTTGGAATGGATTTGTGTCGCCTGCTAGGTTATGATACATCTAAATCCTGGGGGCACATTACATGTGACGGAACGATTGCTAATATGGAAGGGCTTTGGTATGCACGTAATATTTCTTCATTACCATTTGCAATCCAGGCTGTAAGACCAGAGTTGGTAGCCGGAAAAACAGATTGGGAATTAGCTAATATGACGGTAGATCAGATTCTTGATTTAGCGCAAAAAGTCAAAGATGTATGGGACGATGTACGAAACAACTCAGTCAGAGGAGTCGGCGTGCAGGAGTCTAAACTAGGAAAATGGATCGTACCTCAGTCAAAACATTATTCATGGGTCAAAGCTGCCGATGTTTTGGGTATTGGTCTGCAAAATGTAGTAGATGTTCAGGTTGATAAACATTTCCGTATGGATATTGACGTCTTGGAGCAAACAATTAATGATTTGGTTGAAAAGCAAATTCCGATTTTAGGGGTTGTTGCCGTGATCGGAACCACAGAAGAGGGTGCTATCGACTACTTAGATAAAGTTGTTGCATTGAGAGAGAAATTCCAAAAAGAAAAAGGCGTGTCTTTTTATATTCATGCTGATGCTGCGTACGGAGGATATGCCAGATCAATTTTCTTAGATGAAGAAAATCGTTTTATGGAGTATGATGAACTGGTTAACAGACTTCATGCCGAAGGTATTATAGATAATGATATTGTATGGCCTCCTAGAGATATTTATAATGCATACAAAGCTTTAGAGCAAGCAGATTCAATAACAATCGATCCTCATAAAATGGGCTATGTACCTTACGCAGCAGGTGGTATTGTGATTAAGGACAAACGAATGGTTGACTCTATCTCTTTCTTTGCAGCATATGTGTTTGAAGCAGGAACTACATCTCCGATGCTTTTGGGTAGCTATATTATGGAAGGGTCTAAAGCAGGAGCTTCTGCAGCATCTGTTTGGGTTGCTCATCAATTAATTCCTTTGAACATTACAGGATATGGTAAATTAATTGGTGCCAGTATTAATGGTGCTCATTTATTCTATAATCTGATTGCCAAAACTAAGACAATTGAAGTCAATGGTAAGACTGTTCGGTTAGAAGCGTTAGTTAATCCGGACTTTAATATGGTTGACTTTGCGTTCAATCCGGAAGGTAATACAGATCTGAATTACATGAATGAGATAAACCTTAAGTTATGGGAACAAAGTTCAGCAACAGGCGTTCCTATTCTGAAGAAGGATTTCGTCACTTCACATACAGATCTTGCTTATGAAGATTACAAAGATGCTCCCGAAAATTTAGCTCTTAGATTAGGCGTAAATGCCGGTGAATGGGATAAAGTTAAAAGCATACGTGTGCTTAGAGCTTGTATTTTATCGCCATATTTAGGATTGGCAAAAGTGACAGAGCAATATTGGGATGATTTTATGGAAAGTATGAAACAAAAGTTAGCGACTATTTTAAAATAGTTCTTTCATAGATTATTGTTATTTTGGAATAAGAGGGTAATTAAAGATTTTTCTTTAGTTACCCT
>JBOFKE010000168.1:0-2340 GCA_051657185.1 Bacteroidales bacterium
CTGTCATTATGGTTCTGTTTTGCTACAACCTGATGAAGGCACTTTCAATCGACAACCGTTATGATACGATCGGTTTTTCACACTCTACACATAACTGGAGCGGCAAGTTCTGGAAAGAGCGTCTCCGTCGGATTCTTATCTACCCCCAGAAGAAAGATATCAAGTCTTTTATTCAGGAAACTGTTCAACCTGCTTTTGCCGAGTTGCAGGAAGAGTTTGCCAATCAGGGTATAGAGGCGACTATCTCCTTGCCTCAGACTCCTAATCCGAAGATTGCTCTGCGGATTGACCATGATGTCATGAAGAGCTTTGAGTATGGCGTTAGAGCCAAAAAGAATGAGTTGTCCGAAAACTTTATCAGCGAATCGAATGCTCCTCAGATTGATTCCGGACATTTCTTCGTGCCTTTTACCTACTTTCCGGATGGTCGGGAGGGTTACGACGTTCAGTATTTCACCAAAGATGAAATAATCAGCGATGTGCTGAAACAATACGAACGGTTCCTTAAAATCCTTTCTGACAGGCGAAATGATCTTTACACGATAGATCCGTTATGTGAATAGGCTCCGTTTATTCATAAACACCAAACAGATAATTCCTGATGTTTTACGGCACAGATCGGTCAAAAGCGGTGTCGTAAAACATCGGGAATTCGATTTGCGATGTTATATTGTTAAAGTCAGAGTCCCGGGAATGATATCAGAGTAGTCTGCAGGTGCTTCGATATGTTAGTTAAGATAATTTAGGAAGGGAGTATCCTCCAAAGTTTTATATTCTTTCACATTGAATGCCTTTTTCAGCACAATCCTGAAACGATAGTCGAATACCGGCAGCGTCATTTCCGTTTGTTGCAGACGAATCTGTGAATCGCAATATTTCGTCAGTTCTTCCAAAACAAGCTCACGCTTTTTGCTGCAAAACTGTGACCATTCCTTTACGATTTCATCTGCATATGGAAAGTCAAGAGCTTTGATTTTCTTAAGTGGAATCCAGTTTTTTACACCACTCTGATTTGAAGAAAAATTTTTCTCACACGCGCTCTTTATATTGATATCTTCTGTTTTAAAATCTTCTGTATTTTGTAGCGTGTTTGATAGTGCGGTTGTTCCGTCATTTTCAGCAAGAGGACGTTCTATTTGTGATTCACCAAACACCCATCCATAAAAGGTTATAGACGTTACAAAGCGAAGATTTCCTGTGTTACAGTTGTTAGTGCGTTTGTCGGAACATAACTCAGGCTCTAATTTTCTGCGTTTTTTCTCAAGTAGCCCGTAATCAGCTAGTTTGCTTAAATATCTTTTGATTACATGTTCTGATACCCCGTATTTTTTAGCCATTTTTACACTTGAAAAACAGAGTTCGTATTTCCCCAGTTTGATATCAACTCCATACAAGTTGTAGGTTGTTGCCTTGTAAGGTGCATGGGTCAGCAAATCGGTCAGGATTCTGGATTCTTTATCAGATAGGCTATGCCAAAAACGGCTGTTGGTCAACTCTCTTGAAATAGGAGTGAAATTTTCCATTATAAATTGTGTCGTAATAAGTGTTCAAATAATCCTCCCAAAGAAGGAAGGCTTCATGTGTTCTCGTTTGTTCCCCTTTATAGCGAACGATAAAAGATTCATTTATGCAGTGTCCTGAATAAAATCGTTTTTTATCAGGGTTCGCCCAAATGGGCATAAATACTTCGCACCATGCCAGGTGTGAGATATTTGTTGCGTTTCCCGAATCCCTGCGCACAAAGATCCTCATACAATAGCTTGCAGCGGCGGATATATTTACCCAGGCTGTTCGTTGCACTTTTCGGCTTCTGAAGCGGAAAATAATTCATGGCTAATTCTCTAAAACTAACTAAGGCCATTTTATAATTGGTTTTTTCTATAGGTTTTATCGCCTTATCTCCCCGGATTTTAATACGTATCAAAAGAAATTTACATACGTATTAAAATATATTTTGGCACGTATTAAAAATAATTTATATACGTATCTAAATTCAGGACAATAGGGTCTCCGCTGAATTTACGATAAAAGAACGATTTAAAATACTTATACAAAGGATTTTTAGCCTCTTTTTTTATCCGATAAATCTCGCAGATAAGACGTGTTATTATTTAGTTTAGATTTACTCCTGTTGCTAAATCTTTTTAAAGATACACATAAATTCACGGATGTGCAAGTAAATCAGCCTTCATTAAACCCGAAAAAGCACAATCCCCCCAAATAATGTCTGAATCCGTCAATGCCCGAACGAATCCTCCCTGTTTTCTGTTAAAAAATCCGACCAACCATCGATAACCATCGCTAATCGCCTCCGTTATTTCCACCTCCCATACCTTTGTC
>JBOFKE010000169.1:0-3122 GCA_051657185.1 Bacteroidales bacterium
CTCAATCACCAATATACCAAATCTGCCTGTATATAAAGACACAGACGGGGATGGTGTTCCGGATCAGTTTGATGAGTTTCCGAATGATCCGAAACTGGCACATACTGTTCACTATCCGGGCAATCTGCAAACAAATCCGAATGCCTGGGGTACACTTGCTTTTGAAGATTTATGGCCTTGCGCCGGTGATTATGACATGAATGACCAGGTCGTTCAATATAACATTGTCAATTATACGAATGCTCAGAATAATGTGGTATATACAACTGGTACTTTAAACTTACAAGCTGTCGGAGCCAAATACAAAAATGGATTCGGAATGCAGTTAGGCATTTCTCCTAATACGATTAGCAGCATAAGTATAAAAGGTGGCAACATGAACCACAATACATTCAAACTGCTGAGTAACGGAACAGAGAGCGGACAATCTAAAGCGAATATTATTTTCTGGGATGATGCATTTACGATGTTCAATTCTCCAGCAGGTTTATTTATCAACACGGATATGAACAAAAATAAAGTCGCCTATAAAACGGTATCTTTCCAGATTAACTATACGACTCCTCAATATCAGGGCAATCTAACGACTCCTCCGTTCAATCCGTACATAATTATTGATAGTGGATCGGGGACCCGGGGAAAAGAAGTTCATCTGGCAGGGTTTAAACCGACAGATCTGGCTGACAAGACCCTCTTCTCTACTTGTAACGATAAGACAAATATCGGATTAAACAGGTATTATGTAGGGGCAAACAATATGCCTTTCGCATTAAATCTTCCTGCGCCTTTCATTTATCCGAAAGAAACCCTCAATATAAAAAATGCTTATTTGCATTTCTGGGACTGGACCCTATCTAATGGCTCGTCTTATAAAGACTGGTACTTCAATACAGCCTCCGGATATCGGAACAATTCCAATTTGTACACCAAATAAAAAAAAAGTGAGATGATCTCTGAGAGACCATCTCACTTTTTTTATTCAGAGAGACGAAATGATTTAATAATCCGATCCGCTATTTGTGATAATCCTTTTTCTTTTTTCTCATAAGAGATCGTTAAGTTCCACATTTTCAGATCGCGTATTGCTATCAACTGCATAAATTGAAACTCTTCGTTATTTTTATCGAAGTAACTCACCGTCTGAATACCAAAAGTCACTCCGTCCTTCTCATATATATTCTGATTCTCTATATTCAAAGGTTGCTGCAACATCGAAGCTACCTCCTGATTGTGTCCGGCTAATGCACTGGTGACTGAAAGAGAATCAACCAAAGGCTTATACTTCAATATGGATAAATTGATTGCTATATTCTTTTTTAAATATATATATTCATAATCCGAAGCCAGATAATTATCTAATTCATTTCCCGAATGTTGTTCCGTTTCAGTCAGATGAACCGGAAGTTCCAACGTACATCCGCCGGCAAACTTTTGAGTATGCCAGTCTTTCAACGAATCTACCGGAACGACTTTCGTCATTGGTTCTTTTACGCCCTTATGGTCTTTGAACAAATCCCATGCATAAGACCCGATCACATAAGCCAGAAAACAAGCAACGAAAAGAAAAATCCAGAATTTCGGATTCTTATGATTCATAACCTTGTGATGAGATTTAATCGGCGCATGACAATTATCGCACTCTTTAGATTTCGGTGCATTCACGGTACCACAATTTCGGCAAATTATATTATCTGACATATAGTTTATATTAAGTTAGTGACTTACATTGCAAATATAAAAAACTGAATTTAGAAATTTCCCTGTATCTCTATTTTCACTACTCAATCGTAATGAGATCAATCGGTTTCTTATCAATATAGTTTTTAAATCGGAACGAAGGCATACCTAAAGCCATAGCCGCATGAATAGTTCCGTCAATACCCAGCTCTTTAGCTAATCGGTCTCCGCCCGATTGTTTCGTAGCCGAATAAACAAATCCCATATAGAACTGACTCACTCCCAAACTCTCAGCCATTAATGAAGCGTTCTGGTAAGCCAGATTAGAATCCTCACATCCGATACGATTTGATTTCGGAGTATAAATGATAATTGCAGCCGTAGCATTTCGCATAATCATGTCATTCCCTTTATCAAACTCTTCCTGAAGATTTTTAAAAGTAGGAACATATTTATAGGCATCCGGCATAAGTTTTTTCAAGACAGGCTTCAGCAATGGATTTTCAAGCTTACGCACAGCTCTTTGAAAAATATCCAGCGTAAATTTACTCAGACTGATCAATCTCTCAGGGTTAGTTATCAACATGAATTTAACCTCTTGTTTATTACTTGCAGTCGGTGCCGCATGCCCGGCTTCCAGAATAAGCTTCAGATACTCTTTCGGTATCGGCTTTTTCGAAAAAGCTCTGTTCGATCTGCGCTCCTTACACAACAGCAAGACTGATTCGGCAGAAGGCATTTTCGTGTAATCTATTTCATGTACTTTATCAGCAGGAAACTCCGAATGAACGACCGAATCTGTCGGACAAACTCCTACACAATGACCGCAGGCAATGCAATATTCGGGATGTTGCAAATCGATTTTCTTATCTGTATTTGCTTGAAAAATATGTACCGGACAAATCCGGACACATTTCATACAGGAAATGCACGTTTGTGCATCTACGCTTAGATCATATCTCATTATTTCTCTATTTTTTATTTACTCAAAAAATGGTTTCGAATAATTAATCGTCCCTTTCACATCCTTTAGAGCTCCCGCACATAATTCTATACCCATACAATATTCCGCAGGAACATCAAACGGCATTTCAATACCAAAAGTTTCCAGTCGAACATAGCCAAACCGAGGGTAATAACCGGCATGTCCCAATAAAACAACCGAAGTAAACCCGGCATTTACCGCCTCTTCATGCGCTCGAAGAATCAACTTTTCGCCGATACCCTTTCTCTGATGTTCAGGAAGAACTGCAACTGGAGCTAAAGCCAGTGTCGGATATTGATTATCAATACTGACAGGCGAAAGCAAGATATATCCGACAACCTGGTCAGACGTATCCACTGCAACTAAGCTCAGCGCAGGTATAAATTCAGCACTATTCCGCAAATTCCGAACTAAGATATGCTCCCGATGATCACTATGCGGATCATTTGCAAAAGCTTCG
>JBOFKE010000170.1:0-4610 GCA_051657185.1 Bacteroidales bacterium
TGATGTGTACGAACATCTAAAACGAAAACATCAGGATTATTCCTTTGTTTCTCTAAATTATCCCAAGAGATAGACTTCAACTTGCCTGTCAGAATATTCTCTGCAACAAATCCGGCCATATTAACAGGATCTTTTGCAGATGAATATGGAGGAGCATATGCATGTTCAATCTCAGTAAGATCTGTAATATTTCCTTTATTAGCCAAGACCGTTGCAAACATGTCAATTCGTTTGTCTACGCCATCAAACCCGACTATTTGTGCACCCCAGAGCTTACCTTCGTTATCATAAACGATCTTGATGCTCATTTGTTTTGAGCCCGGGTAATATCCGGCATGTGATCCTGAATGAGTAATGCTCTCTAAATAAGGAATATTCAAACGGTCCAGATGTTTAGCAGCCGGCCCCGTAGCGGCAACTGTGAGATCAAATACTTTAGCAATAGCTGTAGCTATAGAGCCCTTGTAGCGATATTTGTTACCTTCAACCATATTATCAGCAGCAATGCGGGCTTGTTTATTAGCCGGTCCAGCCAGATAATTCATGAATGGTTTATTTGTCAGAAAATTAGGAAACTCTACAGCATCCCCGACCGCATAAATGGATTCATCAGATGTCTGCATAAATTCATTAACCAGGATACCTCCGGTTTCTCCTATTTTTAAATTCCCCGAAATGGCTAATCGAGTATCTGGCTTAACACCAATAGAAAGGATAACCATATCTGTATCTAGTGTCTTTCCACTTTCCATTGAAATACGAATCTGTCCTCCATTTTTGCTAAAGCTGTTTACGGCTTCTCCCAGATATAAACCGACATTTTTACTTATTAAATGTTGATGTATCACGGTAGCCATTGTATAGTCAAGAGGAGCCATCACCTGATTTACCCGTTCAATAATTGAGACCTCTATCCCCAGCTCATGGAGATTCTCAGCCATTTCTAAACCAATGAAACCAGCACCTACTACAACGGCTTTACGAATTTTATTCTCTGCCAGATAATTCTTTATTCTATCAGTATCCGGCACATTGCGTAAGGTGAAAATACCTTTCGTCTCTATTCCGGAAATCGGCGGTTTTACAGGTTCTGCTCCTGGAGATAAAATTAGCTTGTCGTAATTGCAGTCAAATACTTTGTTATTCTTAAGATCTTTGACCTGAACAGTTTTTACTTGTGGATTAATGGATAAAACTTCATGCCCCACTTTAACACTGATATTAAAACGGGCAGAAAAACTTTGTGGCGTCTGTAAAAATAAAGCATCACGTTCACTGATCGTATCACCGATGTAATAAGGCAATCCACAATTTGCATAAGATATATAATCTCCTTTTTCGAACATGATAATCTCAGCATGTTCATCCATTCGTCTTAAGCGGGCTGCAGCGGATGCTCCGCCAGCTACACCGCCGATAATTATGTATTTCATATGATATGTTTATATTATTTCTTTTTACTTGGTTTATTCCAGCTGTCTTTAAGGATACTGTATAAAAGATTTGCAATAATGGCACCCCAAACAGCACTAAAATACCAGTTTGATTGAAGAGGACAGGAGCCGGATAAACATCCGACTTTCAGCCAATAAAAATATCCTCCCAGAGCACCTACTATCGAAACAACTATTTGTAAAAGATAGTTCTTTATAAAGTATTTCATCTTTTTACCTGATTATATGATTCGTTTTATATCTGCAAAATAACATGTATTTCTGCTTTTATTCTTAAGGTTTGTGCCTGTTGTAGAACAGTGAGAAAGGTGTTTTGCAATAGATAGAATATAAAAAAACCGGATTTAATAGAGAGTCTGTTAAATCCGGTTTCTATAATGTATGAGATTAATGGAAAGTAATAAAGTCTTGTTTAAGAACGATACCTACACGAATATAGTTCTGAAGTTGTCTGTAATTCAGTATTCCCTGAGCGTAGCCGGAGTAATATTGTGCATAGGCATAAATATTATCCAGATTTCCTATTTTATAGGCTAATTCAAGTTGAAAGTTGAATCCGAAATCCCACCTGCCTCGTTTTTCGAGCATAAATGAAGATCTGAACTTATCATTAGAGGATCTGAAGTCTCCGCCTACTTTTACATATCCCCGATATCTAAAAATATCTTTAGAGTATAATCCAAGAACGATTGGAGCTGTGACTTTCGCATACCAATGAATATTATCATTATATAAATGCGTAAATGAGGCCGTTATCATATTTAAATCGCGGGAATCGATACTGTCTAATCCATTCGACTGATGTTCAAATTGGAAAGTTCCGTAACCGATCAGTCGGTTATTATGTATAAAATATTTACCTAAGGCTAGCGTAGGGTTATAATTCAATTCGTTGAAAGGAGCTGATTTTTTGTAAATATCCCAGAAAGCCAACTGAGTATAAGTAATAAAAAGGTGAGTATTCCAGGGTAATTTGCTTTTTGTGACACGTTGTTTGAAGCTTAGTTGGAATAATGCATCTGCTGAATTAGCAGAAATCCGGTGTCCGGCATCAAAACCTGTACAGATATAATTATCCTTGTAAATTGAAAAAGATGGAAGTCTGTCCAGTAAATAGCGAATCGTATCGGGACTTTCGACAACCTGTCCGCGCCTTAGATCTTTAAATAATTTACGCGCAAAATCTTTTTGCCTTTTTTCTTCTTTGTCTCTTTGGTTAAATTGCTCATTAAGAGTCTGGGCCTGTAGTGTAACTCCTATTAAACAGAGTATAATAAGAAATAATTTTTTGAACGGAACGAAGTACATTATCCTTTATAATTAAAATTTATACATGGCTTTATAACATTTTCACTGATGACTTTGTTTTTCTTTAAAACAATTCGTTGTTGTTACGAAAGCAAAAGTAATCAATATAATCTTTTTTCAAATCTAAACTTTCGGTTATCTTTGCTTTTACTATTATTAATGAATGAATGTACTATGCTAAAGCAACAGCTATATCAAAAACAGCAACAGCGACTAACTCCGCAACAGGTACAACTCATTCGGATGTTGGAGCTTACGACTCTTGAATTAGAAGAGAAAGTAGCACAAGAGCTGGAAGAGAATCCTGCCTTGGAGGAGGGTCCCGACTCAGCAACCGAGACAGATGCTTCGGGTAATGAGTCTGATATTGAAAATAGTAATGAGGATTTAACGTTAGGTGATTACGCTAATGAAGAAGAAGTGCCATCTTATAAATTAGATGATTATAATCGTGCCCAGGAAACTCGCAATAATGAAAACCTATATACATTAGGAGATACCATTTCTCTTCATGAATACCTTGTTGAGCAATTAGGAATCCGAAATCTTTCCGAAACTGACCATCAAATCGCAGAATACATTATTGGAAATATTGATGAGGATGGTTATTTGCGCCGTGATTTAGTTTCGATATCGGACGATCTTTTATTCCAGATCGGAATAGATGTTACAGAATCTCACTTGATTGAGATCTTACATATTATTCAAGAGTTTGATCCGGCAGGAGTTGGAGCAACGTCTTTGCAAGAATGTTTATTGTTGCAATTGGAAAGACGTAAAAGTACTTCTGTTTGTAAACTGGCTATTCAGGTCATGAAAACATCATTTGATGATTTTTCAAACAGACGTTACGAGAAGATTATTCAACGTTTTGGTTTATCCGAAGAAGAGATGAAAGAGCTTATTTCAGAAATTCAATCGTTAAATCCAAAACCAGGGACAACGTGTGGTGGTGATATTTACCTGGAAAGCAGTAAAATAGTTACCCCTGACTTCTTTGTCGAGGAGATTGACGGAGAACTTTTCATATCAATGAATGGTAATAATATACCGGAATTGACTGTTAATCGTCAGTATGCACAGATGATAGATAATTATAGAGCAAATAAAGCGAATCAGACACGCGAGAGTAAAGAAGCTATATTATTTATCAAACAGAAACTGGACTCTGCACGTTTATTTATAGACGCCTTAAAAGAAAGGCAAACGACACTCATGAAAACGATGCAAGCCATTGTCGAATTTCAGCGCGAGTTTTTCCTGACAGGAGAAGAAACAAGCTTACGTCCTATGACGCTGAAAGATGTATCCGAAATTTGCAAATACGATATATCAACAATCTCACGGGTAAGCAATAGTAAATATGTTCAAACAGATTTTGGTATCTTTTCATTGAAGTTTTTCTTCTCAGACTCTATGCAACGGGATAGTGGAGAAGAAATTTCAAATAAAGAGATTAAAGCGATTTTGCGGGAATGTATTGATAATGAGGATAAGCGCAAACCTCTTCCGGATGATAAACTATGCGAAATTCTTCAAGCAAAAGGATATGTCATAGCCCGTCGTACCGTTGCTAAATATCGTGAACAAATGGGCATTCCGGTAGCGCGTCTCCGTAAAGAAATATAACATTAAAAACACAAGGCAAATGAAAAGATTTATTGCAAATGTGATCTCGATAGTACTCCATCCTTTATTGATGCCTGCATATGGCGTGGGATTGTTTTATTTTTACACCTACCTTTTTATTTTTATGCCTTTATGGAAGGGCTATTTGTTAGGTTTGGTCTTCTTATTGACGGGATTGGTACCTGCATTGTCTGTTATAGCCTTGCATAAATTAAAAAT
>JBOFKE010000171.1:0-1896 GCA_051657185.1 Bacteroidales bacterium
AAACTTTTATACAATGAACATTTAAGTACTCCGGTTAGTTTTTCGGAATTGTATAATATGATACTGCTTTGATCTTTTCAGCATACTTTCATTCTTTAATCGCGAAGAACACCTATCTTAAACCGAACATTCTCTTTAGGCATAATATTAAGAAAGCCCGGATCGATTGACCCGGGCCTTCAATATATAATTATAAATAAGTAAATCTATACTTTTATACTTTTATACTTTTACCATTCATCTGAGTGAGAAATTGCCGTGCACTATCAGACAATACCACAAGAGCACCTGCAAGAATTACCGTATCTTTAATTACCAATCGGCCAGCTCCCGACAACAACGGAAAACCATATTCACCACTACCTAAGTCAGGAACCCAAACTTCCGGTGTCGTAAACAGAAATGACAATGTTCCAAGTGTCATAATAATGGCAAGAGTTGCACCAATTACCCCCAAACGAGGAGAAAAGACACCCAGAAAAGTCAATATGCCGATACTCATAATCAAAATGCCTAAGCCATAGGAAAAGACATAAGTCCGATTCTCCTTATGCCATTCTTGCTTCGTTTTATCAAATTCACCCTCTTTCAGTTTATAACTTTTGTATTCAGGAGCCTGATTCGCATAAAAGAAACTCATAAATGGACTATTTGCGACAAAAGGAACAATACCTTCCGCTTCATAATTCCAGAATTTAAGACCTCCTATCCATACAAAAATAATAAGTATTGCAACACGTATAAGGTTTATTCCTATTTTCTGAGTTGCTGCTGCTTTTTTCAAAAACAGAAAAATCAGAGAAGATAATTTTGTCATCATAAATAATACTTGTTTAGTTGTTTTATGATGCAAAATTCGGAAGTTTCAAGATGAATTCAAATGGCTATTTTTCCTTTGTATTTGGCAATTTATCCCAACATTCTTTTTTTCGGTATTCACTAAAACTGATTTTATTCATCTTCTTGAAAAAGCGGCTAAAGGAAGACAAATCTTCGAATCCCAATATATCTGAAATTTCCTTTCCTGACTTATTTGTATAAAGCAATAAACGTTTTGCTTCTGAATCTATACGATCATGAATAACATGAAGAGGAGACGGTAAATGATATTCCGCAAATAGATTTGATATAGTTTTGGGCGACCTGTGTAAAAGTTCTGCATAGTCTTTAACCTGTTTCTTTTCTTTATAATATGAATCGACCAATACATAAAATTGACGAATCAGATCAAATCTTTTTTCTTTATCTTGTGTTATGCCAAGTCGGTCGCGAGCTATACGTGTACAAGTTATAATGAATCGCTTAAGTACAATCCTCAACATTTCTTCCTGTAGATTATCCCGTATTACACATTCATCTCTGAAAATATCCGAAATAACATGTAACCGATGTGATTCTTCAGAAGTAAGTCTTATGCGTAGTACATGGGATGATCCATTAAAAAGCAGGCCATTACATGATACTTCATTATCATGTCCGAAAATACAATAGAAATTACTATTGAACAGTAATGAAATGTACACGCCATCTACTTTAATCATCCGTATTATCTGCAAGGGTGTCAATGCTATAATTTCATCTTTCTCAAGCACAGTCATTACATGGTCAACTTCTACAGTCAGAGTTCCTTCCCTGACCCATATAAACTTATACAAAGCAGGATCTGACAACCAGCTCTTATTTTCATGGAAACAAGAAGTCATCACAATATTTCCATTCAACGGCGTTTTTAAACTATATTCCATACCTCTCAGTCCATTAGCTAACGTCGGTTCATTTCGTTTAAAACCTGGTTGATATAATTTTCTAATTCCCGCTTGGAAGTTGGAAACGTAAATGCATTACCTACAATACGATAGTAATTTTCCGGATCAACACTAAATTTAAATAAGTACT
>JBOFKE010000172.1:0-9606 GCA_051657185.1 Bacteroidales bacterium
GGTTTTCAATGGTTGTTGCAAATGTTGCAAATAAAACACGAGATTTTACAGAGTAGTACATTCACTCTGCCATTGATACTCTTCATAATTTTTTGCAACAGAATTAGGTGGTTGTCGGGAAGGATAGAGGAGAAGAGGAGATATAAAACAAAAAAAGGTCATCTGAAATCAGATGACCTTTTTCTTTGTTGTCTCACAGGGATTCGAACCCCGAACGACAGAACCAAAATCTGCTGTGTTACCGTTACACCATGAGACAAACTTATTTGCAAGTGATTTTCTCAATTGCGTTGCAAAGATATGCATATTTTTTTTACCTCCAAAAAAATCAGAGAAAAAATTTCACACCTTTATAAAAAAAGAAAAACCACCAAGCCTGGAAGCGGCTCAGCGGTCTCCTTTGTTGTCTCACAGGGATTCGAACCCCGAACGACAGAACCAAAATCTGCTGTGTTACCGTTACACCATGAGACAAACTTATTTGCAAGTGATTTTCTCAATTGCGTTGCAAAGATATGGAAAGGGTTTTATTCCTGCAAACATATTCCTTGTTTTTTTCTGTTTTTTTCTTCCCAAAGGCTTTACCCAAAGGATTCTTTGCGATAAACAGCTGTAAATCAAAACAGAAATAAAACTAGATTGGAGCGACCCAACCTTGCGCTTTTAAAGGCACTTCCAATCCGTCGCGAGTAATTAAAGCAGCACCTAAATCTTTTTCAGTTGTATGCCCGATAATCCGTACTCCTTCAATAGCCGCAACCTGATCGTGCAATTCGATAGGCACCGTAAACAGCAGTTCATAATCTTCTCCACCATTCAGGGCAGCAGTAACCAAATTCATATTAAATTCTTCAGACATCACTGCAGTCTGGTAATCGATTGGAATGCGATCTTCATAAATTCGGCAACCTACGCCACTATTTTTACAAATATGCATCAACTCAGAAGAAAGGCCATCTGAAATGTCAATCATAGCAGTTGGCAAAATATCATTTTCAGCTAAGCGTTCAACAATATCCTTACGTGCCTCCGGCTTCAGCTGTCTTTCTAAAAGATATTCTTTCCCTTCAAAGGCCGGTTTAAATTCTGACTCACCTTTAAAGACCGTTTTCTCTCGCTCTAAAAGCTGTAAACCCATATAGGCAGCACCTAAATCACCGCTCACACAAATCAGCTGACTCGGCTTAGCTCCTGATCGACGAACGATTGTATCTTTATCACCCTCTCCCAAACAAGTAATACTAATTGTCAGACCGGTATAAGAAGCAGAAGTATCACCACCGATTACATCTACGCCATATTTGGCACATGCCAAGTTAATCCCTTCATAAAGAGCTTCGATGTCTTCAACCGAAAAGCGCTTTGACAAACCTAAAGAAACAGTTATTTGCTTTGGTTTGGCATTCATCGCATAAACGTCGGAGAAATTAACAATTGCCGATTTATAACCGAGGTGCTTCAATGGTACATACGTCAAATCGAAGTGAATTCCTTCTAATAAAAGATCGGTAGTAACAACCATCTGTTTATCTTTATAATCCAGGATCGCAGCATCATCACCTACACCAAGAACCGTAGAATGATTAAGCGGCTTCAAAGATTTGGTCAAATGCTCGATCAGACCAAACTCACCTAACGATGCAATATCTGTACGTTTTGTTTCCATGTTGATATTATTTGAAAAAAGCTATGCCAATACAAATTGCTTGACATAGCTTTCAGAATCATTTATTTTTTTGAAGAATTACATTTTCTCGATTAAAGCAGTCATAATAGCAGTCATTTTAGGCTGCGCACTGTTAGCTGCTTCTAAAACTTCTTCATGTGATACTTCCACAGGTTTGCCATCATACCACATATCAGTGATCACAGATAAAGCAAATACTCGCATTCCGCCATGACGTGCAACGATAACCTCAGGAACTGTACTCATACCTACAGCATCAGCGCCTATACGATAGAACATTCTGTATTCGGCTGGAGTTTCAAAAGTTGGTCCTTGCGTTCCTAAGTAAACACCTTCTTTCAGTTCAATTCCTTTTTCATCAGCTACATTTTTAGCTGTAGCGATAAGGTCTTTGCAATAAGCATCATGCATATCCGGGAAGCGGGTACCCAGTTCTTTGAAGTTTTTGCCGCGAAGCGGATGCTCAGGGAACATATTGATATGATCATTAATAATCATTACGTCACCTACAACAAATTCAGGATTCATACCACCTGCAGCATTTGAAGCAAACAAAGTATTAATACCCAAAGCTTTCATTACTCTTACAGGAAATGTACACTGCTTCATGTCATAACCTTCATAAAAGTGGAAACGGCCTTGCATTGCAACAACTTGTTTACCGCCCAACAAACCGAAAATCAATTTACCGCTATGACCTTCAACTGTCGAAACTGGAAAGTTAGGAATCTCTTCGTAGTTGATCACTTGTTGTTCTTTGATGTGATTAACTAACTCTCCTAAACCAGAACCAAGAATAATACCTACTAATGGTCTATAAGTCGTAGCCTTTTTTAGATAATCGGCTGTTTGGTTTATTTTTTCTAACATAGTCAATTATTTTAGAGTTAAAGTTTTGTTTTTGATCTTGTAAGAAGTTTACCTCGATCGGAATATAATACATAGCGGACTTCAACTCTTCTGACATTTCAGACATCTGAGCTAAACGAACGGCATCTTTCTCCGTAACCAGAATAAACTTATCGGGATTCTCAATTTCAGAAAATCGTTTAAAGATACTATTAATATCCCGAATAGAAAAATGATGATGATCCGAGAAAGGCATTGGCATAAGCTCCTTGAAGTGTCCCTCCAGATCCTGTATCATCTTCTCATTCGATGCAATCCCTGTCACCAGCAACACTGTTGATTTCTTCAATAGATCTGCATCCAGATCAATCGCTGCATAACGACTAAAATCTTTAAACAGGGGTTGTATCTGTTTATAACGAAAATCAGTGAAGAAAAGTTGCTGATGCGGACGTGGTTCGAGATGTTTTGATATAATTCTGATTTCCATAGGTGTTATATCTCTCGGAGACTTTGTCATGACAATAATATTTGCTCGTTCCATCTCCGAAACATCTTCACGCAACGATCCGGCAGGCAAAAGTTTATCTTCGTATATTTTCCGGTGATAATCCATTAACAAGATCGAAATGCCGGGTTGTACCCATCTATGCTGAAAAGCATCATCCAATAAGATAACATCTATATCCTTATATTGACTTAATATTTTCTTGATTCCTCTCCGGCGGTTGCCGTCGACTGCAACAATTGCATCGGGGAATTTCCGGTACATCTGATAAGGTTCGTCTCCAATACGTTCGGGAGTTGCCTTTTCATCCGCAAAGAGAAATCCGCTTGTCTTACGCTTATACCCACGACTTAAAACAGCCACCTTCATACCACTTCCCTGCAAAATATTGATCAGATATTCAGTATGCGGGGTTTTTCCCGTTCCTCCGACTGTGATATTACCGACACAAATAATCGGCACTTTAAAACTTTCGGATTTTAGAATTCTGTAATCGAACATCCGGTTCCGGATGTTCGTTATGAATCCATAAAGATAAGAAAGTGGTAATAAAGCTTTTCTTATTTTAGGTGTACTCTCCATTATATCAACCAATCCTATTCAATATCAAGCATCAATGGTAATCGAGCCTGAACAGGATCCATATTCTTTATATTATTAATAATCATATATTCTTTAAAACTATCTCCTGCAAAAACAGACGCAACGCGTGCCACAGCCTCAAGCCCGTAATCCTCCAACAGTTGCTCAAAGAAATCTTTTTTCTTTGGATAATCTTTTACTTTATAACCTTTCAGATTTGCTAAAGTAGCTGCCTTTGCAACTGCCATATCTATACCTCCCAGCTGATCAACAAGACCTAATTCTTTGGCTTTGACGCCGCTCCATACACGTCCTTCCGCAATTTTCAAAATAGAATCAAGCGGCATTTTACGACCTTCTGCACAACGACGCGTAAATAATTCATAGCCTCGTTCCACATTGCTTTGCATCAACATACGTTCTTCGGTTGATACCGGCGAAGTCAGGCTTGGGAAGTTCGCAATCGGATTTGTCTGTACAACATCAAAATTCAAACCTAATTTATCAGTCAGTCCCTTCGTATTAGGCAGCATACCAAAGATTCCGATAGATCCGGTTAATGTTGTCGGTTCTGCATAAATCCAGTTGGCATCACAAGAGATATAATATCCGCCTGAAGCAGCATAATCGCCCATTGAAACGACAAACGGTTTGACTTTCTTTAGCTCTGAAAGAGCATGCCATACCTGTTCTGATCCAAAGGCGCTACCTCCCGGTGAATTAACACGCAAAACTACTGCTTTTACACTAGAATCAGCTTTAATTTTGAAAATCTCTTCAGCCAGCTTACGTGTATCTACTTTCGGCGTTGAAGTTCCATCGATTTCGCCAACTGCATAAACCAATGCTATTGTATTGTTGGATTTTTTGGAATCATCTACCATACTACCGCTCTTAGCCATATCGGAAATTGATACAAGTTTCAATTTTTTATCCGAAGAGATTCCAACCTGTTGTTTTAAGAAAGTATTAAACTCATCACGATATTGAAGTTTATCAACAAGTTTTGAGGAAAGCAAATCCTTTTGCTCTTTCAACATGATTCCTTGTGAAGCATATTGGTTTAATTCCGCAACCGGTACGCCACGCGAAACTGAGATACTATCCAGAATTACATTCCAGAAGTTAGATAATAACATAGTCATTTGTTCGCGGTTGGCCTCACTCATTTTTGTTTCTGTGAATGGTTCTACCGCAGATTTATAAGTCCCGACTTTAAAGATTTGCATCTGAATACCCAGTTTATCCATTGCACCTTTAAAGAACATCGAAGTAGAAGACAATCCTTTAAACTCGATCATCCCAGACGGATTCGTTACTAAAGTATCTGCCGCAGTTGCCAGGAAGTAGCCTGATTGAGCATACATATCGGAGTAAGCGTAAACAAACTTACCGCTTTTCTTAAAGTCTTGTAACTTCGAACGGATTTGCTGCGTAGTTGCATAGCCACATTGCATCAATCCTGACTCTAAATAAATACCTTTTATTTTTGGATTATTCTTTGCATTTTCAATCGCTTTCATGATGCGATCCAGACCGATCTCCTTCGGGGCATAATCAGCAAACACCGGAGGTAGCTCCATTTCTGTAGATCTTTCCTGAATTACACCATTCAGATTTAAATGCAGAATACTATTGTCTGAAATCGTTTTCTTTTCATCGGTAGAAGATCCAATTGTTGCAATCAATCCCATTACGCTAAAGATCATTATAGACCATAGAATGAACATTGCGATAGCAAATCCTAAACAGGATGCAAAAGTAAATTTAAAAAACTGCTTCATAGCTTTAATTATTAGAACGTTAGAGTAGTAATGCAAAAATATAAAAATACAAACAAAAAAAGCAGTAATAGTCAATAAATTTGATTATTACTGCTTTCTCTTAAGATTGTGCACGCTAATTCTTGCTCTATTTACGTAGTTATAATATCACGCCCCGCTTTACCTATCGTTTCATATCTACTTGCAACAACTTGTTTTACAAAGAAGTATTCCACAACAATTCAGGAATCTGATCTATTTCGGCCTGTATTTGATCGGATCTTATTTTCCGACATTCATACGGATTAACCTCCTTATCACAATCACCCCACAAAGTTTTATTCTCTGGATTCTGTACTTTGTAAATTAATCCCCGATACATTCTCTTCTTGAAATATGCATCAAATGTTAATCCAGGCTTATCTGAGTGAATTTCAAGATAAGGTAAATAAGGTTGAAGAGATCTGTACGTAATCCAGAAAACCGGAGTAAACTCATTTACATGATCACCATCCGATAAAATCGGAGCCAAAGCTTCTACGGCACATCCAAACTGAGACGTATGCCCATCCACATACCAGAGTTCTTTGATCATATAGCCGATCACTCCCGATCCGGCGTATGCCAGATCAGCCTGATCAAACTCCGGTTTCCGTCGCGTGCGATTAAGTCCCAGCTTCATTAAAGCGCTATCCGGTGTAAGGTATTCATTTCGGGTAAATGTTTCATTGACCGATTGTGTATCAAAGAAAAAAGCACCTATCTTCTTTTCATCCAGAAGCCGGAGAATAATACCTATAAGATTATAGTAGTATCTTTTCTCAGAAGCTTCTCCTGCGTTCGTATAGTATAATATCGGCGTGCGGGGTTCTGCCAGAAAACTATTCGCTTCTGCTTCTGCCGTATTTTTAAATGAAATAAACCGGTAAACCGTTTTACTCCAACGAGGATTAACCGGCATAACAGTCTGATTTCGTGCGACACTTAATTGTCTGGGGGACGGATTAAAGACCGTACTGTCCATATTGACGATATATTCAGGTTCATAAAAATCTTGTGCAGATATATCTGTTACAGACAGACAAAGCAGAATTATATAAAGGATCTTTTTAATACGCATAACATGCTCTTTTAGTTAGAGTAAAACTTCGATTGGATTAGGTAATTGCCGAATCATTCCATCCGGTCCTTTTACCCGTATATTTGAAATATTGAAAGAACTACCCCGTCCCATTTTGCGGATTAATTCCAGTTGTTTCTTACTAAATCGGTTTGTCTCAGATGTTTCGTATTGGGTCATTCCTCCATTTGACAGGCGTATATCAAAACCCAGTACAGCAAATGAAATATTAAGTAAGTCATCGAATATTCCGGCTTCTACTTCCTTAGTCAACAAGAGTGTTTCCCTTTTTATTTTGCCTCCCAGATAGCGTTCGCCTGCATCAATAGTCAGATACGGAGCCGGCAGAGGTAAAGCCCTTACGCGAAAAGTATTCGTACTGACAGTCTGTACTTTTCCATTAACTTCGGCTGAAACAGTAATAACAGCATCTGAACCTACTTTTGCCGGTTTGGCAATCCACTCTCCATTGTCTTTCCGGCTAATTATCCCATTTGACATGGATGCTGAAATCTTATGATTTGTAATACCCGGAACAGAAATACTTACCGGATTTTCAAAACCTGCATAAAATATATTCATCATCGTAGCCGAAACAGTGGCTGAGGGTTCAATCACTGTATATTTCTGAGAAAAGGGAAATCTGGATGTATGTCCATTCCCATTCTCTAGATCAATATGTCCCGTGAGCGTATGTTCACCAACTTGAGTCGCAGGTATTTCATAAACATCGGACTGTAAACACATCCCATTGATTTCGATTGTTGGTCTTTGTGTTGAATCTTCCGCTGCTAATATTACCTTAGCAGCATACCGCCCACCTCTGATAACATGATCTGATGACGGTAAAACATACGCATTCAATTCATTAACCCGAAAGTCTCTGTGATCAATATTGCGATATAAAGCATTCAAAACCTCTGTTTCCGTATCCAGAACATCATTTTGTATTTTAGATAAAAGCGTTACGGCAGCAATCGTCGGCATATTATTAAACAAAGCATTCTCCCAGGCTAAACCGGCCACGTTTAATTCACCTGTTACTTTAGTGGTCAGATTTTGTATAACCGCATCTCTTTTTAAAGAATCAGTTATAAAGCGTAAAGCGTTTTCCCGATATAAGTCGATCTGCCTTCTTAAATGGCTGCCCTCTCCAAAACCGGCACCCAACATTACTTGCGAAGCTGCATCAATATCATCTTTCTGACGAATATCAGTAAGTGAACCTCCTTTTTGTGCCACAATTTTCTCTTTCAATAACTGGATATAGTCAATCAAACTATCCGTTTGTATCTTAAATATTTCTGCTCGTCCCAATGTTGGCTGAGCCTTAAGCGGATTAGCTTCTGCATATTTTTGTATATCAGTCAATGCAGCCTGATTTCTATTTTTTGAGGATTTTATCGTTCGATCAATACTCTCCTGCATAAAGTCAAACCCGACCAGAACATCTGTAGATACATTCAAGGCGAGCATAGCTGTCAATACAAGATACATCATATTGATCATCTTTTGTCTGGTTTTCTTTCCTGCCATCATAATTAGTTAAAGAGGATGACCTGCGTTGTTTGTTGTCAATGCATTTATCATCCGGCTGTAAATAACATTAAGCTGAATCAGTTGCCCCGACATACGTTCGGTTTCTCTTTTAAAGATTTCAGCTTCCTGAGATGAACCCTCAAACAATTGTTTCATGCGACTCAGGTCTTCATGAACTTGTGATATGGCTCTCACCTGATCCGTTATACCCTGTAACTGATCTGCATAAACGCGGCTCAACCCTTCGATATTCCTGTTTAACAATCCCATTTGTTCGACATAAGTACCTGTTGATTTTTTCATCTCTGCTGCTGAATCCGCAATCGTTGTGTAGGACGATGCCAATGAACCGGATACTACCGCCAAATCTTTTGTCGCTTGATTAAAACGATCTAAATGAGTCGTTGTCTCTGCTAATTTATTAAGATATAATTGAGTCATATCAGTCAGTTCATTCATTCCTGATAACTGATGTGCTGCTATTGACGCTTTCATTTCATTATTTGCAATCTGATGCAGCGGGTTATCTTCTGGTTTCCCTGTTTTCAGATTAGGAAACACACGGTCCCATTCTACCCGCTCATCTCCTGAACGGTCAAATGCACTCAAGGTAAAGATTAATACCTCAGTCAGCATACCAATCATTAACATAGTCGTTCCTCCGGGCAAATGCAATATTTTGAATAAGGCACCGAGGATAACAACCGCAGCCCCAAGGCTATAAGCCGTATTCATAAAGATTTGTCCTTTTCTGCTGCCCAAAAGATCAACGATAGATCGGGACTTATTTTTTTGCTTAGACATACAAAGTATCTGTTAAGTAAAGCATCTGTTAATTATCTCCGATTCGAGTCCGCACACAACGGAACCCGATAAAAGCTCTGGGCTGGTTTTGATATTCGCCTGTCCGGACTTCGGGACGAATTAAACTTGTGGCATCTTTAAAAGAACCACCTCTCACAACCTTTCGTTTCAAGTAATAAGGATCTGTCGTTAATGCATTTATTTCTCTTTCGGGATTGATCGTCGATTCTCCGATATTACCTGTAGAAGTATAAGCCGTGGAAGTCCATTCAGCGACATTTCCTGTCATTTCAAAAAGCCCGATTTCATTTGGCTTGTAACTCCTCACTCTTGCCGGCGTAAGATTTGCATCCCCGGTATAATTACCCTCTCCCGGCTGAAAGTTAGCATAGAAACAAGACTTTGAGTCCGTAAGATCATTGGTATGCCACGAAAATTTACTCGTTGTATTTTTCCGGCTTTTAGCTGCGAATTCCCATTCCGCTTCCGTCGGGAGCCGATAAGGTGCATAAAGCAGCCACATTTTACTCCCTTTCTCCAACCGATCTGTCCGCCAGTTGCAATAAGCCGCCGCTTGCTCCCAGGTTACACCCACAACAGGATGCTGCTGATAAGCAGGATGTGTAAAATAGGTTTGTAGAAGCGTTGTATTTTTTGAGTGAGGAAAGTCGTTTACCCACACAGTCGTATCGGGATAGACATTGACAATGCGCATATGAACAAAGCTTGATTCATCGATTACGGGCACGCGGAT
>JBOFKE010000173.1:0-2148 GCA_051657185.1 Bacteroidales bacterium
TTTTGGACGAACAGGGAAACACACTCTCGCGAACAATTGAATTTAAGTAGAGTCTTATTCTTAATCGAGAGGTAAATACACCACAAACGAAAGAGAGCAGGTGCAAAAAAGGACAAAAAATAATACCACTACAAGAGTAATAGATAAATTATTCGTAAAATTCAAAACCGTTTCTAAGGATATATACTTGGATTATTGTAGTTTTGCGTTACATTCGATTTTAACCGTATCAGATGGATAAAAAACATAAATACTTATTATATGTCTTACCTGTCTTTGCGCTGCTGCAAGTGTCTATGTATTCACTTGCTTCGCCTCGCTTGCAGGATGACTCAAAAAAAGGTAAATCGCCTCCGGTTAACACCTTAGCCAGAGACTCATTAACGAAGGACTCAATTAGTTCGGATTCGATAAAACAGAAGGAATCAAAGAATGCGCTGAATGATATTGTAAATTTCGAAGCGACTGACTCCATGATTCTGATGGGATCCAATCAGGCTTTACTCTACGGTAACGGAAAAGTGACGTATGAGAATATCCAGCTGGATGCGAATTACATACGTATGAACATGGATAGTAGTCTTGTTTATGCTACCGGAACAAAAGATTCGATAGGTAAACTTCAGGGATTACCTATATTCAAACAAGGAGAAGATCAGTACGAGTCTCAGACAATGAGATATAATTTTAAAACTCAGAAAGGATTCATCACCAATGTGGTGACACAACAAGGAGAAGGCTACGTAGTGGGCGGGCAGACTAAAAAGATGCCAAATGATGATATGTACATGACTGGTTGTAAATATACAACTTGTGATCACCATGATCATCCTCACTTCTATCTCAATCTAACCAAAGCTAAAGTAAGACCCGGTAAGAATATCGTAACGGGGCCTGCCTATCTGGTTATTGAGGATGTCCCGCTTCCGGTTGCTATCCCATTCGGATTCTTCCCATTTTCCAAAACTTATTCAAGCGGTATCATTTTCCCGACTTTCGGGGACGACGGACAGAAAGGGTTCTATCTTTCAAACGGGGGATACTATTTTGCATTAAGTGATTATATGGATCTGGCTCTAACAGGTGAAATCTATACAAAAGGATCATGGGGATTGAATGCTCAGTCAACTTATACGAAACGATATAAGTATAACGGTAATTTCAATTTGAATTATCTTGTTACGGTTTTGGGAGATAAAGGACTACCTGATTACAGTAAATCCAAAGGGTTCCGGGTTAACTGGACTCACACTCAAGATCAGAAGGTAAATCCGAATATGAACTTCTCTGCCAGTGTGAATTTCTCTACGAATAGTTTTGATCACAACAACTTTAACAGTCAGTACAACCCTATGCAGTTTACCGACAATAATAAAAGTTCGACGATCAACTTCTCGTATAACTTTCCGAATTCACCATTCAGTTTGTCAAGCTCGTTCAACATCAACCAGAACTCGCGAGATACAATGCTGGCAGTGACTTTGCCTGACCTTACGTTCAACATGAGCCGTATCTATCCGTTTAAACGGAAACAGGTAATCGGCAATGAGCGTTGGTATGAAAAGATTTCGATGAACTATACGATGCAGCTTCGAAACTCTTTACAGGCAAAAGAATATGAGTTCTTTAAAAAGAATCTGGTTCAGGACTGGAATAATGGTATTTCTCACCAAATTCCTGTTTCGGCATCCTTCAATCTGTTCAAATATTTGAATATCAGCCCTTCATTTACTTACAATGAAAAATGGTACACAAATAAAATAGACGAATCATGGGATCCGCTTAATTCGGTTGCTATCAAAGATACAACCTACGGATTTAACCGGGTGTATAACTATAACGCCAGTCTTTCGTTAAATACGAAACTATACGGGTTTTATAAACCAATCCCTAAACTATTCGGAAATAAAGTAGAGATGATTCGCCACGTATTAACTCCGTCCGTCAGCTTTAGCTGGGCTCCTGACTTCGGTGCAAACCGTTTCGGATTCTGGAAAAGTTACGACAAGATTAACAAAGACGGAACTGTTACACGGGTTGATTACTCACCTTATTCGAGTGGTATTTTCGGTACAGCACCACGCGGAAAGCAAGGTGTCGTCAGTCTGAGCTTACAAAACAATGTCGAGATGAAAGTAGCCTCTAAAA
>JBOFKE010000174.1:0-7476 GCA_051657185.1 Bacteroidales bacterium
TTAGTCCCTGCAATCATAGCTACAGGTCTGTAAGGATTAAACTTAAATGTAGAATCAACCATCGGAGAGCGGTCTTTCTGTCTCCATGATTCCTGAGCCAAAGCTCGCTGACTCAATAATAATACAATAACTATCGCAACATTTAAAACTCTTTTCATTTCTCTTCAATTTAAAATAATGATACCCCGAATTCAAAAATAGGTTCACGTCTGAAACAGGCAAAGGTGCCGTAACGGGCAGTATATTCATAACCCCCGGAAGCAAAAACACCTATGTATTTACAAATTCGGAAACCTATATTACCTCGTGCCTGGACTGACCAGAGTGCATCGGGAACCTTCTCTTCATGTTCTTTACTTGATACCAGATTAATATGCGAATAACCCAGATCGGCCGAAAAGGTAAACCTCTTAAAGTCATAATAAACACCTTTCCGATAACTAAAAGCTCCTGAGAATTCGGCCAGTGAATCATCATAAGGATATCCTATAGCCAGAACAGAAAACGTGTATTTATTTCTAAAACGTATTCCGAAATTGATCGCAGTCATGGTTCCCCCGTAAATAATTCCTGTAATCTTCGTTTTAGGATTCATATTAATAAGTCCCAATTGAATCTGCGCCGTATCGTATGCGTAATTTATGACACCTAACTGCAGACCATGAACACTTCTGCCCGAAACATTAATCGCTCCTAACTGAAAACCCTTAACACGACGGGCATAGTTTGTGATACCTATCTGGAAACCATTCATATTTCCCATAGAGACATTAAGAAAACCGGACACCTGAGCGCCCTTCAAAGTTCCGCCATTTACATTAGTTAGTGCACTTAGCTGAAGTCCATATAAGTTTTCAGCATTAAAATTAGTAATGCCCGCAAGTTGAAATCCTTGTGCGTTGCCGATATTGAAATTAGCAATACCGGCAAGCTTAAATCCATTCATATCGCCATAAAGGACATTAAAGCCACCTGCGACTGAAGCTCCGCTCATATATTGCTGCGCATACGTTGAGAAACCCGCTAAATTAAAACCATTCACTCCCCCTCTTGCTATATTATAAATTCCACTTATATTAGCACCGTTAATCTGGCCGAAAGCATGTCCTGCAACTAACTCGAACCCAAATCCATTTAAACTTGAATATCGGACACATGGCAGTCCGAATACAATATTAGAGGTATCCGGATGCTGAATCACATAATCCTTGGATGGGCCAAAAATACGCGTGTTAAATTTTAAATTATGTTGAGCATTAACGCCGGAGTAAGCAAGCAAGAAAAGAAAAGTCAGAATAAGTTGTATTTTTCGCATAATTAAGGGTTTTAGCTTTTTGTGCAAAAATATAATTTACATTACTAGTTAAAGTTATTATAACAACAAAAGGAACATAAATGATATCAAAATAGAAATATATTTTCAAAAACAGGTCATAACCTGAAGTTATAACCCATAACCAAAAAGAATGTTTGGATAACGAAAATAGTATCTATTTTTGACACGTTAAAAAACTTTACCGAATTATCCTTTATCGCGTATCGTTTGTTTAACTATAAACTATTAACTTCTAAATGAAATTTATATGAAGGCATTAACAAATGAAAAGCTTCTGATTGTCGGGGCTGCCGGAATGATTGGTTCAAACATGTTGCAAACTGCAATTATGATGGGATTATCTTCTAACATCTGTGCTTATGATCCATACGCACCTGCATTAGAAGGAGCTGTTGAAGAGATGTATCATTGTGGTTTCGATGGTGTTGACTTAACATGGACAACAGACCCGAAAATTGCTTTTGAAGGTGCTAAATACATTGTTTCATCTGGTGGTGCAGCACGTAAAGCTGGCATGACTCGTGAAGATTTACTTAAAGGAAATGCAGAAATTGCAGTTGAACTTGGTAAAAATATCAAACAATACTGCCCGGATGCTAAACACGTAACTATTGTTTTCAATCCTGCTGATATCACTGGTTTAATTACTCTTTTATATTCAGGTTTGAAACCTTCACAAGTTAGTACACTTGCTGCTTTAGATAGTACACGTTTACGTACAGCTTTAGCTCAGCATTTCAATGTTCCGCAAGACAAAGTAACAGGTTGTCGTACTTATGGCGGACATGGAGAGCAAATGGCTGTATTTGCTTCTACAACTAAAATTGACGGAAGAGCTCTTTCTTCAATTATCGGTACAGAAGAGTTAAGCGCACAAGCTTGGGAAGATATGCAGAAATATGTGACACAAGGTGGGAAAAGAATTATTGATCTTCGCGGTCGTTCATCTTTCCAAAGCCCGTCATACCTTTCAATCGCCATGTTGCGCGCAGCGATGGGAGGAGAAAGTTTCCCTTGGCCAAGCGGAACTTATGTGAACAACAAAGACTTCTCGCATATTATGATGGCAATGGAGACTAAAATTGACAAAGATGGTGTTACTTTCTCTGAAGTTAAAGGAACAGAAAAAGAAATGGAAGCACTTCACCATAGTTATGAACATCTTTGTAAACTAAGAAACGAGGTAATTGATATGGGTATTATTCCTCCGGTTGAAGAATGGAAAAAAATCAACCCTTACCTATAAAATAAAATAGTGTCAGTTTAGAGTTAAGCATCTGAGAAATCAAATGCTTAACTCTATTTGTTTTATAAAACAACGAACATGAATGATTTTCGATTGAAAGTTTTCGTGAGTGTAGCAACTCATCTGAGCTTTACTAAAGCTGCCAATGAACTCTATCTTTCACAACCCGCAATTAGTAAACATATCCGTGAACTGGAAGATTTTTATAAAGTTCGATTATTTAATCGTGTAGGCAATCATATTGAGCTTACACGGGAAGGAGAATGTTTTTTAGAACATGCTGTAAAAATAATTGAGTCTTATAAAGAACTGGAATTTGAAATGAACCGGTTATCGGAAACTTATGCCGGAGAATTACGAATCGGAGCCAGCTCAACCATCAGCCAATATGTAATACCCTCAATTATTGGTCGTTTTATACAACGTTATCCGCATATTAAACTTTCCTTACAAAATGGAAATACATCTGATATTGAGAAAGCATTATTAGCTGGAAAAATTGATTTAGGGATTGTCGAAGGTATTCATTGCGAGACAGGCGTCAACTACAAAGCATTCATGAATGATGAATTAGTTTTGATTACGCATACCACTAGCAAGTTCTATGAATTAGATGAAATAAGCATCAAGGATTTGCATGAGTTTCCGCTTGTTATAAGAGAATACGGAAGCGGCACATCCGAAATCATAAATAACGCCTTAGCCAAGCATAATCTGAAGTTATCCTCCATGAACATATTGCTTACTTTAGGAAGCACTGAGGGGATCAAATCATTTTTACGAAGCTCACAAGCTCTCGGAATTGTTTCTATACGTTCCGTAACCCGGGAAATCCAAAGCGGAGAATTTAAAGTGATAGAATGTCCTGATCTGAAACTGGAAAGAATCTTTCATTTTGCTTTAAAACAAGGATCTGCTACAAAGAATGAAGAGTTATTTATTCGTTTTTCGGAAAGTTATAAGAATCAGTTATAGCCTATATAATAAAAGAATATACTATGAATTCAATTAATCTATATTTTTGCAGAGTGATTTAAATAAAAACGATTTAGCGAAATCAAATTTCAAATATAATATATGCAAAACTTTATCATGATTTTAAAGAAGTACAGCAAGCCTCTATTCATATTGATGGTTGCTTTATGTCTTCTTCCATTCGTATCTCCACCAATTGCACTATTCTCTGGTCTGTTTTTTGCAATTGTCATTGGAAATCCTTACTCAAAACAAAGTAAGAAGATATCTAAACAACTTTTGCAGTATGCAGTTGTCGGATTAGGATTCGGTATGAATCTTTATTCCTCACTAGAAGCAGGAAAAGAAGGGATCGTATTCACTGTTGTATCTGTAATTGGTGTTATGCTACTGGGTATGTGGCTGACACGTAAAATGAAAATTGAACAAAAAACAGGTTATCTGATTTCAGCCGGAACAGCAATCTGTGGAGGAAGTGCTATTGCAGCCGTTTCACCTGTACTGAAAGCTAAAGAACATGATATATCCGTTGCATTAGGAACCGTGTTTATCCTAAATGCGATTGCCTTGTTTATTTTTCCTCCGATTGGCCACTGGTTAGATATGACCCAACAGCAATTCGGTACCTGGGCTGCTATTGCAATTCACGATACCAGCTCCGTTGTAGGTGCCGGAGAAGTTTACGGTGCACAAGCGCTGCAAGTTGCGACCACTGTAAAATTAACACGTGCACTTTGGATTATTCCATTGGCTCTCGTTACTTCGTATATTTTCAAAGCTAAGGATCAGAAAATTTCCATTCCATGGTTTATTTTATTCTTCGTATTAGCTATGATTGTTAATACATTTGTTCCACTTCCGGCCGCTTTGACAAATATCATAAGCTTTATTTCGAAGAAAGCTCTGACTGTTACTCTATTCCTGATCGGATCAGGTTTATCTTTGTCCGTTATTAAAGAAGTGGGTATCAAACCTCTTTTATTAGGTGTTGGACTTTGGGTAGTTATTGGTATTTCCAGTTTATTGGTTATCCTATATATTTAAAATAAAAAAAGCTGATTCATACGAATCAGCTTTTTTTATTTTATCAGAATGACGCTACTATTTCAAGTGTCAACTTATCATGAAATAATTGATTGATTGCATAATCACTCGGTTTATGGTTACCCATATAATGCTCATACTGCAATCTGATCTCAGCCTGACAAGGTTTATCCGTTAAGCGAAGATTTCCTCCAAACGTAATACGGGAAAGATTCTTAGCATCATATTTGCCCGTTTCGTCATTCTTGAAAGTGATATTATGACCCAGATCATAACGTAATACCGGAAGAATATATTTTGCTATCTTATTTTCTGGAAGTTTAAAGCGGTAATTACCCTGAATCACCCATGCATTAGACGTTTGAGTCTCAAAACTAGTTTGTTTACGTTGTGCAAATTCAGATTCAATTAAAAGATTGTTTTTAGCATAACGCATTTCAATATCCCAAATACTGATATCATGCATATTGTTAAACTTACCGACATAATAAGCCCCTGCAACTTTAAAACCAGTATTTGTCCCAAACTCTTGTCTGAAGGTCATATTTACCGATTTACTCCAAACTGGATTATTTTGACCTGATCCATTCATCAAACCAATCAAAGTTGTAGCCGGAACCCCTAAATTATATCTGAAAGTTGTATTTAAACCAATATCACGAGCATTTAGAGAGCCAAAACCATACTTGGTTTTACCGTCAACTTCTTCACTCCAATAATAGTTTCCGATAAATTTCGCAAGAAAAGAACGATTCGCAAAATTACTTACGCCCGGTCCGCTTCCGACCTCCGTACTGAAACGTGTTAATTGCTGTCCCAATGAAAATTCGACAAATTTGAATGGCGTAAACACAGCGAACGCGTCAAAAACAACCAGTTTACCCTCAAGGTTCAACTCAATCTGACTTGAATACTTCAAATTCGGTGCGACGTTACCCCTAACCCCTAAACGCGAACTTCTGACATTAAAACGATACTCTGAATTATCGGGAGCAAACTCTAGTTTCGCTTTTACAACCCCAAAAACTTGCGGTGTATAAAATCCCTTTTCTTTCTTCTCATTTTCTCCTTTTGATTCAGCAAATGCTGTTGCAATAAATAACGTAGATAATAGAAATACTGAAAAAACCTTTTTCATAACATATTTATGATGAATTCGGGTGCAAAAGTAGGTCAATCATCCCGTAAAGGCACCACAATTATGTTATTTTTTTTGAACTTGATTAATAATGAGTAAAAAAACATCTATCCGGATTAATCTTCTCTTTATCAGCAAATGATCAATCAATTTCCTCAATTCAATATCGTAACAATTATCTAAATATCAATAACATTGTTTTATAAATCACTTAATAAATACAACAACTTACTTTTTTAGATTAAAACTCGGATGATCCTGATAATTGTCGGTTCTTCAAAAGAGACAAGAGTTATCAAACATTCATTATCCAAAACTGTTCTATTTTGAAGTTTTGTTATTTTCTTTGTAATCCGAACCATTTTCAAAAAAGTGCTTATGACCTATATAAAAAAACGGAGATCAATATGCTCCATCTTTTCACTATTAGTTCTTATATTATTTATTTCATGTGGAAAAAAAGAGCGTGGTCCGCATACTATTAAGGAGTTCTCAGGTGGATTCAGTCGTACTTTCAGTGATTTAAATCCCGATCATCTAAGCGCAGCTAAAAGTATCAATAATAAAATCTTCAGTTCTGTCGAAGAAATCAAAGGTGACGGAAATATGGAGCTTATTGAGGAAAATGACTACTACAATGTCGATAAACTGACTCATTCACATCCGTATTTACGCGAAGAAGCCGCAGAGTTACTTCAAACGATCGGTAGAAATTTTCAGGATTCACTTGAATCCAAGTCTGCAACTCCATACCGTTTAATCGTTACCAGTGTTTTGCGTACGCAAGAATCTATCAAAGGATTACGGAAAAGGAACTCAAATTCGAGTTTAAATTCGGCACATCTGTACGGAACCACCTTTGATATAGCTTATGCCCGTTTCGACAAACTTGAAGAAGATGCACCGGATATCGGGAATCAATTACTGAAGTCTGTTCTGGCAGAGGTTTTGCGAGACTTACGAAAAGAGAAGAAATGCTACGTTAAATATGAGGTCAAACAAGGGTGCTTTCACATTACAACCCGGCCTAACTAAAATGAGTTGCTTTAGAATATGAATAAAAATTTTTTCAAAGAGGAATTAGAGCAAGCTCTATCTCAATTGCAGGTCTTACAGCAT
Organism: Bacteroidales bacterium; assembly: GCA_051657185.1. Taxonomy (GTDB): domain Bacteria; phylum Bacteroidota; class Bacteroidia; order Bacteroidales; family UBA7332; genus UBA7332. Next base: position 6,859 of record JBOFKE010000174.1, read on the forward strand.
AAAAAAACATACAACGGAATGTACCGTTTAATCTGTGCAGCTGTTATACTTATTTTAATTTACCAATACACATATCCTTTTGAATGGTATAGTCTGTTATTAATTCCATTTCTGGTATTATTTAGCTATTTAGTCCGAAGAGATATGAGCTTAAACCGCCGGGTATCCTATTGGTCAAGCCGGCGAGATGTTTGTGAAAGAGAAATTCGTATAGCGCAGTATGATATTACATCATTTATCGGTGGTAAGAGACATGAAGAGGCCGAACATCCTTTTTCGGTCGATTTGGATCTTTTCGGTCATAAATCAATCTTTCAATACATTAACCGGACAACAACTCCCGGAGGCGAAAAATGGTTAGCGAAGCGTCTCAAGAACCCATTTACCAATATTGAGCGGATTAAAGCCCGTCAGGAGTCAATACGAATCATGATGAACAAACCGCTTTGGTTGCTAAACTTCTGCACACTGGGTAATCTGGTTGAATACAAAACGAAAGAGGATATTGAAATAAAACAATTTCTGAACGAACCAATACCTTATGCAAAGAAAAGAAGTATTGTCCTGTTGGTTCTTATATTCCCTTTTATTCAGTTTATTCTTCTTTTACTCAGCATC
>JBOFKE010000175.1:0-4178 GCA_051657185.1 Bacteroidales bacterium
TCTGAGCAATCAGAGATGTAGACAAACAGAATATAGAAAAGACAGTAGTTATTGATTTTAAAATTCTCATAGTGTGTAATTATTAAATACCGAATGCTCCGAAATAATTAGCAGGTAAACTTGATTTAAATTCAGAAGTTCCCAAATTTCTAAGACCTTCGAAGTTAAGACCATTAGCCGAAAAATGAGGGTGTAGTTTGATAGTGGCACCATTAAATACCGGCGATCCCTGTTTTACGGCAAAACTCCATGAGTCATTGAACGTTGCAGGAATATCTCCTTCATTGGAACTTACATTTATATTGATATTTCCTTGTTGAGCGAAATTCTTAAACATCGGATTTTTATCGCCGGCAACGCTACTATAGATATCTTCTGTACCGTTGATAATCCCCTGAGTTGTATTAGCAGCCATTTGCTCCACGCCCGTTTGAGTCGTTGAATAATAGAAATTAGGCGTAATTACAGAGGCATCATCTTCCATTTCTTCGATGCTGTGTTTTAATCCCCAACGACAATCGACTGCTAAATTATTGAATAATTCTACAAACACATTTTTTTCAAGCCAAATACTCCCTCCTTTAGTTTTAGGTCTTCTCCAACCACAATTAACAATGGTATTATTATAGCATATCAGGTGAGATTGCAAGTCTATAAATCCTCCGTTTGAAAATTTAAAGGCATTTGTATTTGCATCATAAATCAAATTGAAAGAAATGTCAGCAAGGCAATCGGATTTATAGTTTATAGCCTCGCCTCCATCAAATCCGTTTGTAATAAACTGATTGTTTTCGACAATTGATTTACCTCCGGTAATATAGATATGGTCTTCTGCATTGTTTCGGAATACCGAATTTTTGATTACGAATTGACCATCAGGGTTACAAAAGTGGAACGCTGGTACACCTTCCCCCGTTTCTGTTTTAAATAGCTTGTGTTGAAAAGATAACGAGTTCTCAGTAGTCTGTGCACCTCCATATTCAATGACTGTATGCTGTATCACTACCTCTTTCGAATCAAAACCACAAATAATGCCACCCCAATTTCTTGAAAAACGATTGTTTTTAGACGCTTCCTCTATGGTGAATGTAACCGGATTCTGTGTTGTTCCAAGACTGTATAGATTACCCAGAACAACAATCTCAGGTTTTAAATCTGTATTTGAAGCTATAATTGTTGCTCCTTCTTCAATATACAGGGACTGATCTTTGTTAACGAGGAAATGATCTTTGAGAATAATGGTTGTATCTTTTTTCCAGACGATAGCCCCATTCGGATATTTACTATCCGTTAATTCATCATCTTTTCCATTGTTATCAATGATTGTGTCTGAATTGTTGTCAGAACATGCAATTGTGCCAAATAATAATAAGGCAGAAACCAAATAAGAGAACTTTTTCATAAAGTCTTTGTCTTTTAATAGGTGTTTATAATGTATATCTTATACCGGATAATAGAGAGCCGCCAACTTTATCCTCACGAATGAGAGTACGTCCACTATTTATATCCTGATAAGCAAAATTTTCATTGTAGCTATTCGTTGTTTTGACATAGCGTTTAATCGGTGAGTTTAATAGATTGGAAGCCTTAATAAAACAGGCAAGCCTATTTCCGAATCTCTTTTCTACGGAGCAATCCAACGAAAAGAGATTGCCTTGCCAGTAATCCGAATCAAGATAATGTGATGCAATCACGATCTTTTCGCTTGAATAAGATCCGGATATTTGAATATTCGTTCCGAATTGCTTGTTATTGTAAGCGACTGTCGCATTTGCTAAATGGGGTGTTTGTCCAACAAGAGGTCTTGTTTGATCGATACTCAGTTTCTTGAGTTTCCCATTTTCATCTTTACGATAAACTGTCTTTGGTGTTGTTATACTTGAGTGTGTATAAGTGTAATTCCCTTTAAATTCAAAATCTCCGAATTGTTTAACTAAATCTACTTCAATGCCATAGTTCGTTGCATCTCCCAGATTCACAGGTCCGTAACCGAACTGGCGATTGTTAATTGTATGATAAGCATACTCTATCGGATTTTTGATTTTCTTGTAAAATACGCCAGCCATAATTTGCTCAGAGAGCTGAGGGAAGAATTCCCATCTTACATCTATGTTGTGAATAATTGCCCGTTTTAAATCTTTGTTTCCGAATTCCATATAATCCTCATTGATTATGGAGAAAGGTACAATCTCAAAGAATCCGGGGCGATTTAATGATTTGAAATAGGAAGCGCGGATATTCATTTTATTTGAAACTGCAAGTTTTGTATTTACTGAGGGTAATATATCGGCATATTGTTGTTGCCCTTTCGGATCATCTCCCGCAGCCGGATAAAACATATAATAATTCTGGTTTGTGAATTCGGCTCTGGCTCCCGCAATTAGATTAAATATTCCGTGTGTGATGTTACTCATAAGATAGAACGCACCGTTATTTTCGCCCGCATCATAATTTAGAGGACCCACACTACCTTTCGGAGCCGATAATTTCCAGGCTATTTCATCCAAAGCAGAAAAGTCTTTGCCATAAACCGGACGTGAAGTTGATTCTGGCGTAAACATATAGGATACAAATGTATTCGTACGTGTTTTATGACGATACATTCCCCCCGCTTTTAAAGAGAGATCAAAAGAACCTGACTTTTTGAAAACTTCCAGATTCAGATATCCTGCAAAATCCTGATCACTATTGTGCTCCCATCTTTTTTCAGACGTGTCTGCCGTTATATGATCTTCGTAATTAGTCCGGTTGTTTTCCAGATTTATATATGTATTATCAGGTCTTTTATTAGTCGCTTTAGAATAGACAAATGACCAATCTGTAGATACAGAATTAAACAAGCGGTGAAAACCCTGCAAATTGGATACGAAAATATTCTGTTGTGTAAATCGACTACGTATTTCTATATTATCCAGAGAGTTTCCCGTTTCCGGTTGATAATTTAAGGATAAATTTGTAGCTTTCGATTCTCTGATTTGCATCGAATTACTTCCAATCAAACCATTATACCATTTTAGCTGATGATCATTATTAATATCATAATCCAGTTTTAAATGAGTGCCGTATTCTGAAAGTCTTTCAGAATATGTACGATTTCGCATAGTAGAAAGTCTCACGGTTTCTTCCGTTTGATTCATTACATCATCAAACAGGACACTGTTATTTCCTTTTGTATTTCCCTGATAACTTCCTGCCAGAATTACCCCCAGTCTGTTTTCAAAGAATCGATTACCTAAAGCTATACCGCCGGCAATGTTCGGAAGAGCATTTCTAGAAGTATTCAAACTACCATATTTACTAAAATCACTCATCTTAGCACTGTAATCTTTTCCGTGTAATTCTCTGGGTGAAGCATTCCGGATATTGGATCTTGCGGCAGTATTGAATCTTTGATCAAAATACATTGATTCATATCCTACACCAATATTTGCTTGTAACAGAATATTATCAGGACAATCTTTCATTATCATATTAATCGCCCCACCAGTAGCATCACTTTCCATATCCGGCGTTAAAGATTTTGATACCTCGAGCCGATCTAGTAATTCACTTGGAAATATATTTAATGGAACATATCTGTTTTTGTTATCCGGACTTGGAATCTTAATATTATTGACTAACGTATAGTTATATCTTTTATCCATACCTCTTAGGATGGCGTATTGGCCTTGTCCCGAACTGCTTTTTTCCATACTGACTCCTGACATGCGTTGCAAAACGCTGGCTACATTCAGGTCAGGTGATAGCTCCATGCTCTTGGCACTAACCATATTTACGACTTTATTGGATTGCTTCTCAAGTAAACGTACTCCATTATCCGTATTTTTTTTAAGAGTTGCAACAATCTGAACGGTGCTTATATGTTGAGATTCCGGTATCAAATATATTTTTAATGGAGAGCTACTCTTGCTGATTATGATTTCCTGAACTTCGAACCCGATATAACTTACAATTAATACGGTACTCTTGCTATCAGTAAGTTCCAGCTTGAAATTTCCGTCTGTATCGGTTGTAGTTCCGAAAGAAGGATTCTCTTTTAAATAAATAGATACACCTATAAGAGGTTCTTTAGTTTCTTTATCCAATACAACACCTTTAAGGCTATAAGCAAAAGTGAGCATAAATAAGAATAGAAAGTGAATAAGTAGTACAGTCCGTTTCATCTGTTTTGATTTTGA
>JBOFKE010000176.1:0-8898 GCA_051657185.1 Bacteroidales bacterium
AACAACTCTTTCCAATGCTCTGCACAAGCGACCATATCTGCCTTATGCTCGGGTTTTGCACTAATTGAAGGTATTCGAATCAGACTAAATAATTCATTAAGGAATCGGTCTTGATTATCTTGGATATATTGTTTTATCATAAAATAAAAAAGTTAGAATATTTACATTTGAAATAATTTGTACACTATCGCAAACATAAACATTCTAACTTAAATATCCTATAGTTGTGTTGTTTTTCCTAATAAATAATAATCAAGAATAACCATCGCTGCCATAGCCTCAACAATTGGTACGGCACGCGGCAATACGCAAGGATCATGACGACCTTTTGCTTTAAGAATATGACTTTCACCTGTTTTATCAACTGTTTCTATATCCATAAGAACAGTTGCTACAGGCTTAAATGCTACGCGAAAGTAAATATCCTCGCCGTTTGAAATACCACCTTGAATACCCCCAGAATTATTCGTTTTAGTCCGTATATGGCCATTGTCGTTATAAAAGCGATCATTGAGCTGCGAGCCTCGTAAATTCAGATCGGAGAATCCCATGCCGTATTCAAAGCCTTTAACGGCATTGATACTTAGCATTGCGCTGCCCAAAGCTGCATGTAGTTTTCCAAACACAGGCTCGCCTAGTCCGACGGGCGTATTCTTAATCACACAAGTCACAACTCCACCGATCGTATCTCCTGCCGCTTTCACTTCCCTGATCAAAGTAGCCATTTCTTTAGCCTTCTCAGGATCAGGACAGCGTACACTGTTGCTTTCAGTCAATGAAAGATTATAGCTGCTATAATCTTTCGATAATGCAATATTTCCAACCTGAGACGTATATCCCTGAATGTCTACACCTAACTGGCGAAGAGCTAATTTAGCTAATGCACCCGCAACGCAACGTGCTACCGTCTCACGAGCAGAAGATCTTCCACCTCCGCGATGATCTCTGTTACCATATTTATGTGAATAAACATAATCCGCATGCGATGGTCTGAAAATATCTTTCAGGTTATTATAGTCTGATGAGTGCTGATTTTCATTTCTGATTATAAATCCAATAGACGCTCCCGTACTTTTTCCTTCATATATACCCGAAAGGAACTCTACTTTATCTCCTTCTTTACGTGGAGTAGTAAGATCACTTTGTCCCGGGCGCCTTCTGTCCAACTCGGCTTGAACAAAATCCAAATCAATTGTTATTCCTGCAGGCATTCCGTCAATCACACCCCCGATTGCCGGACCATGTGATTCACCAAAAGAGGTTAAGCAGTATATGTTTCCAAATGTGTTTTTCATAAAAATGATATATTACGAATATCTTATTCTTACAAGATACATTAATTAAGATGAGCTATGAGCTTCAAATAAATTTTTAAACAAGCCCATGCATCCAATGATGCATATTTCTTTTGAGCATCAGTTAAAATATCTGCCGCCCAGTTCGTTAATCTTTGCTTTTTTGAAATTTTCTGCTTAAATAGTATCGCGAAAATCTTTTGAAGACTATTATCTGCAATCCCAAAAGGTTTTACAAAACTTTGAAGTTCTATAAATCCTCTGGGAGTTATCCCTGACAATCTGTTAAGCTGTGCAAAGTCATCTTTAAGAGATAATCCGACTTTTAGCACACTCTCATTAGCAAGCAATGCTGAAAGTGATGCCGGCATCCCGATCATATTTAAACGAAACAAAAAGCAAGTATCCTCCGTAGATAGTTGCAATAAAGCAACTTTATTGATAACACCTTTTTTAAATGCGGGTTTCGTTTCTGTATCAAATCCAAGAATAGAAAATGTTGATAGGTATTCTATAGCCTTATTCGCATCTTCTTCTGTTTGAATGGTAACGATACGTCCCTGATACTCTACAACAGGCAAAGCTGCTATTTCGTCTTTTGTTATTTGTATTAAATTATTCTCCACTGTGATTAGAGTATTTCTTCGTCAAAATCAGAATTATTAGTAAAATCGAATCCCATCGAAGATTCAATATCGCGAGAAAGCGAAGCTTCATCTTCAGGATCATTCTCTACTTGATCAGCCTGAGCAAGCAGAGCGTGAAGTGCTCCCATAGCATTTACTAATTTCTGACCCCAAAAATCATAAAAACTACTGCGACAATCAGCCAATGCAATGCGCATTGCTTCCTCCTGCCGTGTACTGTAAATATAAGCCAGATTTTTTATATCCTGATATACGTCTGATAAGTCTTCCGATATATAAGCTGCTATAGGAGAGTCACTATAAGCCATATCAGGATGGAAGGTCTCAAGATAGTCATCTTCATCACCTAACACAGATGAAATAGTCGAGCGAATCATTTCATATTCGGTTTCGGTTACAAACTCTTCGGCATAACCTTGTAATTCATCATCATTATCTTTAGCAATCAGAGTTGCTTTTAGATAAAGCAATGGAAGAACTACAACAGCTTTACGCACGAATTCAGATTTGTTGAAACTACTCGCATTTTCTAACAGTGAGCAATATTCTACGCCTACTGTGATAAACTCAATGCTATTCTTGTCGTATATTATATTCTTCATTTCAATTTTTCTTATCTGCTACAAAGATAAGGTAAATGATGCATTTATCAAGTTCGTTAACTATTTATTATCCTCTTTCTCTTCTTTACTCATGATTTGTGAACAATATGGCAAGTATTAAGTTTATCAATAACAAAGGATATCTTTTTCTTTTTGCTTAAAAGGACTTTCCGTAATTTTCAATCCTTGCGCTTTATGCTGCCTGCATTTCTTTGTGTAAGTTGAGTTTTACGAAATACCATTTTGTTAATATTAAAAGAGATCAGCTTTCTTTTTGCTCAAATAATTCATACGTCATCTAAATGTTAAAACCTTTGATTTTTAATATATCCGATAGCAATTTCGATTGATTAAAGGCTTATTTCACAGATTAATCCTTTATATCAAGATTTTAATACGTATTAGGAAAGATTTTAATACGTATGAACGCTAGCTTATATACGTATTTACCTGTCACTAAATACGTATATAAATCTCAAAACAGACTATTTAATGAGCAAATAGCCTGTAATAACTCTGAGATTAATAGCTTTAATGCCAGAAAGCGATCTAATTACTTAAACACCAATACATTACAATGATTGCAAATTAAGCGTCTATATGTGTATTGATTTAATTATAAAACGTACAGCCTATTCTGAGCATTTAGGATATTGACATAATGTAATCAAAGATACGTTTTTGCTTACATTCATTATTTCATTTAACAAAACTAATAAGATCATCCATAATCATGAATCTCAAAGCGCATTTATTACGAGTCATACAGCGTATAAAATTAGGATTTATAACGGCAAAAACTATCGCCGTATTTATCTCTTTCATAGCAGGTGGAGCTCTTTCCGTATATTTTCATAATTCTTCATCCTATCTGGGAGCGATGCTCGCAGCTATTTCTGCTATTGTCGTATTACAGACCGAGAATTTGTCTAAAAGTATCAATCAGGGGTGGTTAAGAGTTTTAGGATCTTTTATCGGTGCTCTGATTGCATATATTTATCTTTTATTTTTTCCCTTTTCTCTCCCGGGCATGTGCATCAGCATTTTCTTTCTGGGTATCATTTGTATGTTATTATCTGTGCCCGATAATGGAAAAATGGCGACTGTTGTTCTTATTTGGGTTCTTATACGATCTATGGATTCTACACAGTCTCCGCTATTAAATGGCTTTCTTCGTTTTACGGAATCAACTATTGGTGTGACAATAGGTCTGATAACTGCATATTTTCTCGAAAAGCTAAATATATTATTCCATAATGATATTAAGGATAATGATTCGAAAAAGTGACAAAAAACCCGCAAACTTCCTCTACAGATATTCGCGGGTTCCTTAATTGTGCGCACTGGACTTACTCTTAAAAAAAACATAACAAAATAATACATTTACAACATTAATAAAGAGCTTAATAAGTACTTCATGGTATCTATTGCTTGCATTATCTTCCTAGTTATTCGACTGACATTTCCGAAGTAGTTCTTTTGGAGTACAATTGAAATGCTTACGGCAAAATCTATTAAAATGTGATGGTGAATCGAAATCGACTTTATACATTACATCCTTAATTGTAGCTCCGGGTAACGATGCATAGTATATGATGCGTTTACATCTTTGTTTCATTATCCATTGATAAGCAGTTATGCCAAATTCTTTTTTAAAAACTTTCATAAAGATACTTCGACTCAAGCAACTTGCTTTTATTAAAGCATTCAAATCCGAATCTTTTTGATAAGTATCCATTATCAAACTTTTAAAATCGATATTTTGCGTTATCAGCGGATAAAATAAGCTCTGCACCTCGGCCGACCCATAAAAACTCCTTAAAAGTATGAAGAACTCTTTGTGTTTAATCCGAAAATAATAATGATCCCATATTTCTTCGTTTAAAGTTTCAAGCATAAAACGGATAAATGAGTGAAGAGGCTTTTTAATTTCTAACGGAGCCATCTCATATTCATACCCCCTATCTAACAGATTTAAACTCTGGAAAAATAGCTTATCCACAGGATTTATTAATCTTTCAAAAGAAAACACTAGAAAGTGAACATTGTCTTTAGCAATAGAATCGAAATGAGAATACTTTAGCATATAAAACATTTTACCTGTATTCACCGATATTTGCTTATTCAGATCATTTATTACTATCATTTCACCTGTTAAAACAAAGCAAACAATATGCGTTGAAATTGCTTCGAATCGTTTTATACAATCTTTTTTCATCTTGTAGAAACGAAAACTCGTTTCACTATTTTCTGAAATAACATTGTCGATTGCAGACAATTTTGAGCCTTGAGCTCTCTTCTCTTCTTTCATCATGTTACTTCCCATTATTTACTTGCTGATTTGGCTTTATTTAGCTAAGTTACGACATTGCATTATTCTGATACAACAAGTTTTCTGTGATAAAAATATTTAGATAATGTGCGAATTAATATATATTTTTCGTGCTAAAATTGACTAATCGTATTTATTTATTATCACAAATTGAAGTATCAAACAATTTAAGCATTAATACCTTAAATTTATTAACCTATAACACTTTCGGTTGTGATTTTTCTCTCCAATCGCTTAATCTGCAACTCCACTGAATTTAAAATTATTTGACTTCTACAGCCTCATTTTGAAGACCTTCTGTTTTCTTACTATATTTATAATACAATCTGCGGATTCCCCATAGAAAAGTACACGTTACTAAAAGCATGGAGAATATACATATCATTTCTCCTAAGCTTAGAATAAGTTCATCTAGCTTATTTTCGAACTTAACACTGATAGCCAGATCGTCCAAACCATATAAAAAACCATCAGTAATCAAACATATCATAATCACAAGCGAATCATTCGCTACAGTATTTTTGGCATGACTGAAGTCATAAATAAAATGTAATAGAGGTAGAAGCATTAATACAATGCATAATATTAAAATCGTGACAGACTGAAAATTTAGATCGTGAGTAATCTCGGCTATTTTGAGCCAGTAGGAACAGATTAAGAAATTAAGAACAAATGAAATAATATGTATATATCTGGTTAGCATATTAATAATAATAATGCCGAAACATATTAAACCAAATAATTTAAATGAATTATTAATTGTCGGATCACATATTAGAAATAATAATAATCCGGACTGGGCTATAAAATCAATTTTTCTATAACAACGAATAATATTTTCATCTTCTCCTTTCTGGAAAGGAACAACAAATAGTTTTCTAATGATATTTGCATTCATAATTTTCTATATTAAAAAAAAGGGTTATTAATTACTTAAATCGAGTATTCTGTTAACTTTAATATATGACCGCAAATCAAATAAATTAATTTCATCTTGAATTGACTATTCGTATGTATTTATTCTAAAAAACGTGTCGTTTTTGAATTATTTTATTTCAAATGATTACATTAGAATATCTAATGTCTGACTTTAATATTAAATAGTATGAGACTCCCACCTTAAAAACAAAGAGAGAATACCTGATTAAAGATATTCTCTCCTTCAGTTTTTCTGATCTACACGATCAAAAAAGCATACAATAGTTTCAGAAAGGATTACTTAAACTCATTTTGCAATAACAGTTGATAGATGTAAGTGAGAATAATTTTTTGATAGATGTAAGTGTCTCACCACTGCAAAGAAATATAAATTTATATTGGTGCTTCAGCATATTATGGGTACATTAAGGGGTCGAATGTATAATTATATAGCAAAAAAGAGGATGATATAATCACCCTCTTTTTTGCTATACCCGGATTTAGAGTCTCGGAAATTAATTAAATATACTTATAAATAATATTGTGGTTCAATTACTGTTCAATCTTGATTACAGATACTGGACAATTATCGACAGCATCTAAGATTTGTTCTTTGTATGCAGAAAAGTCAATTCCTTCATTTACTTCGCTGATTTCACCGATTGTAAATACTTCCGGACAAATGGATTCGCACATACCACAAGCGATACATCCTTCTTCAATAACAACCTCTTTTATCATGATTTTATTCCGTTTAATTATTTCTTTATCTTAATGTTTCAAATATGCTTATTTGTTTCGTGTACAAAGATAGCAATTTATATCATACACCACATATGTAATAATTACATTAATACATATATAAGTTAATTTAGCATTTAACCTTTTCCTATTATCTTTTCATGATGTAGCTGATATTCTATCAAAGATCCTTATTTATATTTAGTTCCGTGTATTATCTCGCATGTTTGAATGAACTATTTAATATCAAAATCATTTATATTATAGACTAAAATATATAAATAATATTTCTATATTTACGCAATAACTTTATCGACTATGAAAACTCATCTTTATTTTAAGAATCAAAAGACATTAAATCTACGCATGAAATCAGATTTTAATGCGGGCATGTTTAATCTGTGCTTTAGCGAATATCTAAATTGGAAATTCGATAACACCAAAGATCTTACTTTGGATATAAATAAAATTCATCAGTTGTTGTCCGAGATAAATTCGCAATTACAAATTTATGACTTTAAATATGCGAAACCTTATTCAAATCTCGGATTATATATCAATGATGACCCGTGGCAGTTTTATTCAGGTTTCGGAAAGGACAAATATATGATTTCTTATCTGGAGTACCTGGAAGATGAATTAATTCGCTTACTTCCAATTTTTAAATAAGCTTTTGACTAATACAAATTTCGATGAAACCCTAAACTTAGTTTTATCGAAATTTGTTTTCTTAAAAAGTTTATTCTTATGAAACGAAAATTCTCTTTTAATCAAATCTCGCCAATTATTGTTTTTGGAAGTTTATGGGGCTTATTTGAGGCTACAATCGGATGGGTCATGCACCTGATTCACATAAAAAACACAAGTCTGCTATTATATCCAATAGCTGCTTTTTTTATGTGCCTGGCTATCCGGAGAACCGGAAAACCAATTGCAGCTTTAGGTGTTGCAGGAGTCGCAGCTCTAATCAAATTAACAAATTTAGCGTATGGTGATGTTCCTCCGTATTGGGTATTAAACCCTGCTATATCTATTCTATTTGAAGGTGTGTCTGTCTTTTTAATATATAAGATATTGAATAACCTATTTAGCAAGTCTACTCGGTTACTTGCTTTAACAGAAGGCTTTATTATTATAATGTGTATGCAGACTCTTTTTACTGGCTGGAGAATGATGAGTAGTTTCTTTATTGCATCAAATCCATCAATTCTACCTTTTAGCCTCGAGCAATTAGTTGGAACTGACGCCTTAATTACTCTCTATAAGTTATGCGTATTATCTATTCTTATATATCTGGTCAAGAACATCAGAATTGACGGACTCAGATTAAAATTATCATGGACCTTCTTCATCTGTATTGTCGCTATTGCAGCTAATCAAATCTAAAATGTCAATTCAATGAAAATTAGCGGATTTATTTTAGCTGGTGGCAGGAGTTCGAGGTTTGGTAGTAATAAGGCCTTTGCATCTTTCGACAGGAAACTGTTTATTGAACGTTCGATCGAAACATTGCTACCTCTTTGCAGTTCTGTTTCGATTAGTGGCAATTACGATGAATATTCTTCGTTTAACTACCCATTGATCAAAGATCAGATTGATCAAATAGGACCTATTGGTGGTATTTATAGTTGTCTAAAATCTTCGACTACTCATATTAATCTGTTTCTGACGTGTGATATGCCCTTACTAACATCTAAAACCGTTTCTGAATTAATACCTAATTTATCAGATGCAAATGTCTGTATATACAGCAATAGTGATTCAATCAGATATCCCTTTCCTGGCATCTATTGCAAAACTGTTCTGCCAGAAATTGAGGATTTGATCTTAAAAGATGATTTCAAAATCAAGTCACTGCTATCCAGGGTTTCTGTTAGTGAGCTAAAAATAGAAGATTCAATAAGGAAGCAATTCAGTAATATAAATTACCGTAATCAGTTACTTGAGATATCATCTATTTAATAATCAATTCTACAGACAATAGAATCTGTAAATCTCTTCTGTTTTGAGAAAAATAACTATCCATAAACAACTTATGCTATGTTGGATGAATTAAGATATTTTGAAAATAAAATCGGATACACTAAAGATAATTATGTAGAAGTTAAGCCCGAAAATCGTGCCTGGGAAAAATTCTATAAAACTCGCTGGCAACATGATAAAGTTGTGCGTTCGACTCATGGAGTCAATTGTACAGGGTCATGTTCATGGCGTGTATTCGTGAAAAATGGTGTCGTAACGTGGGAATTGCAAGAGACAGACTATCCTCGTACACGTCCGGATTTGCCTAATCATGAACCTCGTGGATGTCCTCGCGGAGCAAGTTATTCCTGGTATTTATATAGTTCGGCCAGAGTTAAACA
>JBOFKE010000177.1:0-4940 GCA_051657185.1 Bacteroidales bacterium
ATTTCTGTTGTATGACTCCTTATGATTCAAAATATAAAGGATTACATATCTTATTCAACAAAGAGAATGTTGCAAACACTTTAGGAGAATATCTTGCTTCAAAAGGAATGTCTCAACTTCGTATTGCTGAAACAGAAAAGTATGCTCACGTTACATTCTTCCTTTCAGGTGGTCGCGAATCTGAATTTGAAGGTGAAGAACGTGTATTGATTCCTTCTCCAAAAGTTGCAACTTACGACTTACAACCAGAAATGAGTGTATTTGAAGTAGCAAACGCTTTGGAAGCTGAAATCAAAAAACAAAAATTCGATTTTATCGCTTGTAACTTTGCTAATGGCGATATGGTTGGTCACACAGGTATTTATTCTGCTATCGAAAAAGCGATTGATGCAGTTGACAAAAGTGTGAAACAAGTAGTTGAAGCTGCAAAAGCTAATGGTTATGAAGTAATTATTATTGCTGACCATGGTAATGCTGATAACGCTTTGAATACGGACGGATCGGAGAATACCGCTCACTCGTTAAATCCAGTTCCTTTTGTTTATGTTACTGACAATAAAGACGCAAAAGTTGAAAATGGAAAACTTGCTGACGTTGCTCCATCAATTTGCCATATTTTAGGTATTCCTGCCGCATCTGAAATGACAGGACATAACCTTATTAAATAATTTATTCAAATAAGGGAGGTTTTCAACCTTCCTTATTTTTCACTTATCAATCATTATGCTACAAATTGAGAATACTGTTATCAGTTTAGATGTTATTGAACAAGAGTTTATTTGTGACTTACAAGCCTGTTTAGGCGCTTGTTGTATTGAAGGAGATGCGGGAGCACCTTTGGAAGAAGACGAAAAAACAAAGATTGAAGAGATTCTACCTCTGATTTGGGAGAATCTGTCTCCTGCAGCTCAGGAAATCATTAAAGAACAAGGCGTTGCCTACATAGATGAGGACAAAGATCTGGTTACCTCTATCGTTAATGGAAAAGACTGTGTCTTTACCTGTTACGAAAAAGGTGGCATGTGTCATTGTGCGATCGAGAAAGCTTATCGCGAAGGAAAGACCGATTTCTACAAACCGGTTTCTTGCCATTTGTATCCGATTCGTGTTGATAAATATCCGACTTTCTCAGCTCTTAATTATCACAAATGGAAAATATGTGGTGCTGCCCGGGTATTAGGAAACAAACATGGGGTAAAAGTCTATGAGTTCTTAAAAGAACCGCTTATCCGTAAGTTTGGTGAATCATGGTATCAGCAACTTGATATCGCAGCGAAACATCTGAACAGCAAGAAATAAGGCTATGCATTAATTATATTGAAACCTAAACCAGTTATTATTCCAGAAATATAACTTATGCCTCATTCTACCTTTGCATAAGTAATTAATCAAAATATAAACCGTAAAAGCGTTTGTTACGAAATCAAGAGATCACTCTTATTCAATAATACGCCTTTACGGTTTACTTTATTCTGACAAATCCTTATACATATAAATAACATCCCAATATTGATCAAATTTATATCCCGCATTGGGTAAAACCCCCATTTTCTGAAAGCCAAATGAATCATGCAGCTTATCACTTCCCGCATTGGGTACTGTGATCACGCTTACAGCCATTCGGAACGACTTTTCCACAAGTTTATCAAGCAGCGATTTCATCAATCTGCTTCCGATCCCTTTTTTTTCATGAGATGACTTTAGGTAGATCGTTAGCTCAACGGTCTTATCAAAAGCAGCTTTATCTCTAAAAACAGATCCATACGCAAATCCCACAACTTCATCTCCGTCAACAGCCATTAAACAGGGATACTTTCGCGTAAGCAATTCAAACTTCCTCGTATAATCTTCCAGCAATGGAACCTCCATATCAAAAGTCACACTCGTATTCTGTACATAGTAAGCATATATTGACAGGATCTGTTCTATATATACCGGTTGATATTCTTTAATTCTGATATTCATTCGTTACAATCAATTCGTTAGTGTTGTTACCCATTTCTTGCGCGCTAAATTACCTTTTTGATCTATATATTCCAATAGCAAAATATAAACCCCAATTGGCATAATCTTGCCTTTACTGTTTGTTCCATCCCATAGCAGACGGTCAAAACCCTTGCACTCCTTATTTCTCACAATCTCTTTCACTAATATGCCATTTGAATCAAAGGCACTTAAAGACAATTTAATGGGTTTCTCCGGTATATTATATTCTAAAATCCAGTTGCTTTCTTCCTCATTTGCCCGCAACGGTCTGAAGACTTTCGTTTTGGTATCTATCGAAAACAGATCTGCGGATTCACCTTCTTCTGACACATTTTGGGAGTTTTCGTATCCCGGAGTTGCATATTTCACTTTTCCCGGAGAAGATTGCCAATTCGATGCTTCATTTGTATCCTTTAGAAATGAGATACGTTCTAAGGAAACACCTTGCTGATCTTTAGCTGCCACTGTATGCAACTTCGGCGAAAAAGCAAACCTGTCAATTTCTTTTTGTTCTTTATTTAATACCAGTGCAATACCTCCTGTATTGGCATAAGCAGGCATTTTACTTTGTAAAGACAAGAACTGAAGATCCGTAATATCGTATTTCTTTTTTATACTTTCAAAATCTTTCGTAATCAACAAGTATTTTTGCGGTGCTAAAATCCCACCTTTTTCCAATGGTGACAAATATTGATACGTTCCATCAGATTTCACGGTTGCAAGAACTAGATCCGAGATACGTATCGGATAAGATGAATTATTGTATAGTTCAATAAACTCAGCTTCATTTGTATAAGGATAATATAAAAGCTCAGATATCAGAATATCCCCTTCCTCCGGTTCTTTCGCGCGGATTATTTTCCAGGCTTCATTCCCTTTATACGCCCTTTGGGTGAATCCGGCAGTGCATTTCATTTCGTCAATTTCCAGTTTAAGCGAATCGCCCGGCATCACCGATTTACTCAAAGGCAAAAGCAAATGATCCGATTTAGGATACGGAATCTGAAGGGCGAGAACAATCAGATCAAATTCTGCTTTGATTACATACTTATCTATATCAGCTATCGATTGATAATCCATCGTTTTCGCAAAAGTCACTTTCAAGGTCTTATCGTCCAGTAAGTCAACAGCCAAAACTTCAGGAAGTACTGTATCGGGATTATGTACTCTCACACTATTTTCTTTACCCGGCGTACCACCTGCTGCTGCTTTTGAGCTTTTCCAATTCGATGCTTCTCCGCTTTTATTTGACGCATCAACAATTTCCAAAGAATACCCTCCCTGCTTTTTATTTGAATCGTGCCAATCAATCGAATAATCAACCCAGGAAACAAGTCTGCTTCTATCATCTTCGAGATGCATAATATTCCCGATATTAGCTAAAATAGGAAAATTAGGTATTGCCAGTTTATAATCACAATCTAACTGATCAATTGCTGATTTCTTCCCTATAATCAAAGATGTCTTCTCAGGCATGATAAATGCAGGTATTTTCAACATCTTTTCGCCATAATAGAATGTCCAGTTCTGAAGGCTTACAGACTTATCTTCATTATTAAACAATTCAACATATTCGACTTCAGGCAATCCGGCTGCACCTTTGGGATTAGCCATAATTTCTGAGATCACTACATCTTGTCGCTGAATATCTTCAGATATCTCGTAAAAGAAGTTTGTTTTAATTTCAGCAACATTCTGGTTATCGGCATTCTTCAGACCGGTTATAGTCATATCATATTTTAGGGCAGGATCAAACTTATTTTTTGCCTCTAACTCAACATACGGCTCGGTACCTTTCGTATTACATTTAAGCTTCTCTCCGGTTTGCTTTACTAAGAAAGTGGCATCAGCAGCTTTTACTTCCTCCGAAAAATCTATCCGAACATCCGTAGAAGTAAAAGCCTTAATATAATCAATTGAAACTGGAAGCGCTTCTGTGGGTGGAGTTGTCGGATCCGACAATTCCAACTCCCAGTTCTTAAAATGAAATGACTTTGCACGCCCTGCAGGATATTTACAAACAAGACCTGTATAGCAAGCTCCATCAATGTGTAACGTGACAGGAATTTCTTTAGCCCAATTCACCATCGTTCCTCCATTCTTTAGGATATCAGACTCAAGAAGCCCTTTCTCGAATTTTGTTTTAAGTGAGAACACAGTCGGATTCATCATTAAAAAGCCAGAAGGTGTACGCAGATAAAGAAAATCTTTTCCATCGACACGTATAAATAAAGCGAGACGTTTATCTTTAGCAGATATATACAATCCGTTTGTAACCTCTGTCAGATTGGAATTATCGGCAAGCAACCAATATTCAAAGAAGCTCGTGGTTGTTAACTCAAATGTAAGTTTTATGTCTAAGAACCAGCTCCAGTCCTGATCGTTTTTAAAATCAAAAGGTAAGGATATATATGAAATATTGTTCGTAGAAGCTGGAGAGGAATCATCTAATGAGAAATTTGATTCATTTTCGAATTTAAATTTTGACAAATCTCCACTCCAGGAAGAAGTATTCATAACAGATTGTCCAAATAAATTACTAAAATAAGAGACAAATAACAGCGAAATGAATAAAATTCGATTCATTTTATAATTTTTCTTCATGGTTACAGACGTTTCTACCTAAAAAGTTTTAATTTTGCGAATAGCAGCTCGATAAAAGCGCTGAAACACATTGATACAAATGTAGATAATATTTTGAATTACACAATTTTTTAATTGAATACGGAAATGAAAGTTGCAATTGTTGGCGCAAGCGGCGCTGTTGGACAAGAATTCCTGGGAGTTCTTGAGGGAAGAGATTTCCCAATCGATGAGTTATTATTATTCGGTTCTGAGCGTAGTGCCGGAAAGAAGTACACATTCCGTGGCAAAGAAATTGAAGTTAAGCTTCTACAACACAATGATGATTTCAAAGGAGTAGATATTGCCTTCACTTCAGCCGGTGCCGGTAC
>JBOFKE010000178.1:0-1712 GCA_051657185.1 Bacteroidales bacterium
GCAACTGCAAGAGTCGTCAGGAATATTTTCAAACTTACCGGAACCCGGCTTCCCAACATACTTAGTATTCCCAATGAAAAAGCAATATCAGTAGCCATCGGTATTGCACTCCCCAATGAAGCAGGATATGAAGGAGAAAGAAGCATAAAGATTCCTACAGGGACAATCATACCTCCAAGTGCAGCAATTATTGGTAGCAATGCTTTACGAAAAGAGGATAATTCCCCTACTAATACTTCCCGCTTGATTTCAAGACCAACCGAAAAGAAAAACACCGCCATCAATGCATCATTGATAAACTGCAAGAAGGTCATCGGATGTCCATGATGTGAGAAAAGACGCAGATCACCGATTTCTATAACTACGGATTGTTGCCAAAAGGCAAGGTACTGTTCCGAAAGCGGGCTATTTGCCAGAATCATCGCAAAAATAGCTGCGATAATAAGAATTACGCCCCCATTAATACGACTAATCAACTTCTTTCGGAAAGAAAAACGAAATTTGTGTTCCATTATGATTTACGATTTGTATAAAAAGAAAACCTTTTGCATGGGTCTGCAAAAGGTTTTCAGGTATATCAACAAATAATATTAATCTAATTTCAACACTGCAAGGAATGCCTTTTGAGGAACTTCTACCGAACCGATTTGCTTCATACGTTTTTTTCCTTTCTTCTGTTTTTCCAGAAGCTTACGCTTACGTGAAATATCACCACCGTAACATTTCGCCGTAACGTCTTTACGTACCGCTTTAATCGTTTCGCGAGCTACAATTTTAGATCCGATAGCAGCCTGAATAGCAATATCAAACTGTTGTCTCGGAATAAGCTCTTTCAGTTTCTCACACATGCGTCGTCCTAAGTTCACCGCATTATCAACGTGAGTCAGAGTTGACAGTGCATCAACAGACTCTCCGTTCAACAATACATCAAGCTTAATAAGTTTCGACGGACGGAAATCATGAATATGATAATCAAAGGAAGCATATCCTTTAGAAATACTTTTCAATTTATCATAGAAGTCAATTACAATCTCTCCTAATGGAATATCATAAATGATTTCAATACGGTCTCCCGAAATATATTCCTGTTTGATCAGTTCTCCACGTTTACCCAAACATAAAGTCATAATCGGACCAATATAAGTCGTATTTGTAATTACTGACGCACGAATATAGGGTTCTTCAATATAATCTACCAATGTAGGATCCGGCAGACCTGATGGATTATGTACTTCTGTCATCTCTCCTTTTTTATCGAACACTTTGTAAGAAACGTTCGGTACAGTAGTGATAACATCCATATTAAATTCACGGTCTAAACGCTCCTGAATAATCTCCATATGCAATAAGCCCAGGAATCCGCAACGGAAACCAAATCCTAACGCAGCTGATGATTCAGGCTGGAATGTCAAAGAAGCGTCATTCAACTGAAGTTTCTCCAATGATGCGCGTAAATCTTCAAAATCTTCACTGTCGATTGGATAAACTCCGGCAAATACCATCGGTTTTACCTCTTCAAAACCTTCAATCCCCTTATCACAAGGATTCTTTGTATGCGTAATGGTATCTCCTACCTTAACCTCTTTCGAAGTTTTGATACCAGAGATGATATAGCCTACATCACCACATCCGACTTCACTTTTCGCGACCATATCTAATCGGAGGATACCGATTTCATCAGCATCATACTCTTTACCTGTAGCCACAAATTT
>JBOFKE010000179.1:0-5227 GCA_051657185.1 Bacteroidales bacterium
AATATTTCAAAACAAGCGGCTTTTTCTGCAAACAGAGACTCTTTACTGTCTGAAAATGCAAATTATATCTTTCATTTCACTCGAGTTTTATTCAAAATCAGAGAGGTCCATAAAATAACAAAATGACACACAAACAACATATTCGTCATCCATGTGTCATTACATATTATCTATAATACGGCTTTAGCCCTAGCCTTTCATTTCATCAGGCATATTAACCAGATAGACTCTCTCTGTTGCACGTGTTATTGCAGTATAAAGCCAACGATAAAAGTCAAGCCCTAAATATTCAGGATTCAGATTAGCCAAATCAATATAAACATGCTTCCATTGCCCACCCTGAGCTTTGTGGCAGGTCATGCAATATGCAAACTTGACTTGCAATGCATTGTAATATTCATTTTGCTTGATTTTGCGCAAAACTACGTTCTGCGGATAATCATTAATATAATCCTCGGCAATATGCGTAAACAACTTGTTTTGCTGGTCTGCCGAAAGAGTTGCCGTATCACTATGCAGAGAATCAATAATAACTTTCACATCAACCGTCATGTCTCTTTCGACCAATCGTAACGTAACATCAGCAAAACGAAACCCATAAAATTCTTGCGTTCGTCTGACACGTAAAACCTCTGCAGTCTCTCCGTTAGCTAAAAAATCAATTTCTGAATACTCTTCGTGGATCTGATAATTATTCTTCGAAATCAGAAGCAGATCTCCCGTCGACAACTCATCTTCGGCATATAAAACACGAGCTCGAATACCTTGATTGTACATTTTTGCCCGCTTATTGGAACGAGTCACAATAATAGTACTCTCTGATCCGACCTGGTTATATGAATCATTCAACATTTCGATAAAATCTTCACCTCCGATTGCTTTTATATCCTTAAAGCCTGACAAGTCTAATTTGGGCAATTCATACACCTCATCCTGATTCATATAATTGCGTAATAACGTTGCATTCCATAGAATCCCCGATTCTTCAGCCTGACGGACAACCTGAGTCAGCGTCGCTTCATAAATTGACAATCCATAACAAGACATGTTCATTACATCTAAAGCCGGACTTATCTCCTGTCCGATCGGAGGCAATTGGGCTGTATCACCCATCAGGATCAGGCGGCAATTCTCTGCGGCATAAATATACTCGATCAGATCATTCAACAATTGATGCCCGCTACCATACTCAGAAGGAGTATTATTTATCAATGATGCTTCATCAACAATAAACAGAGTGTCCTTATGAGGATTAATATTTGTCGAGAACTCAAAACTCTCACTTGAGTATGTTTTTTGTCTGTATATTTTCCGATGAATCGTATAAGCTTCCAGATTAGCATAACTCGAAAATACGCGAGCTGCACGTCCTGTAGGGGCTAAGAGAACAACTTTTTGCCCTAACTGCCGAATTGTTTGTACAACACCACCAATTAACGATGATTTTCCTGTTCCGGCGTACCCTTTAAGCATAAAAAGCGAAGTTTCATCGCTAAGTAACAGAAAATCTGCCAATAAACCCAACACCTCGGATTGATCTCTGGTCGGTGTATAAGTCAGATTCTCTTCTATTTTTTGGATTAAAAGCCCCTTTGTCATAAATTCTTTCAATAAAAGTTGCTATAAAAATAAACAGTTTAATTTTCTTTTCTATATTTGCGGTACGAAAAAAACAAAATAACAACATACTATGAAGATTACTTTCAAAATTCTATTGGTTGCGTGTATCGCAGTTATGGGCTATCTATGTACTAAAAGTATTTTAGATCCAATCGAGTTCAAAGAAGAAAAAGACAGACGCGATTTAGCTGTTAAAACACGTTTGATCGATATTCGTAAAGCTCAAATGGAGTACAGAAACATCAATGGTAAATACACTGCCAGCTTTGATACTCTGATTACTTTCATTAAAGAAGGAAAACTTCCGATGATCCTTAAAGAGGGGATTCTGACTGACCAACAGTTGGAAGAAGGATTAACAGAAAAGGAAGCAGTAAAAAAAGGTTTGATCAAGCGTGATACAACTTACGTGAACATCATTGATACTTTATTTGCTCCTGGTTTTGCAGCTGATTCTATCCAGTTCGTACCTGGAACAAAATCTAAATTTGAAATGGCAACAGGTGCTATCGAAACTGCATCAGGTCTTGTTATTCAAGTTTTCG
Organism: Bacteroidales bacterium; assembly: GCA_051657185.1. Lineage (GTDB taxonomy): Bacteria > Bacteroidota > Bacteroidia > Bacteroidales > UBA7332 > UBA7332. The sequence goes on from JBOFKE010000179.1 coordinate 2,166, forward strand.
AAGCTAAAACTCCATTCTCTGTTTACCTTCAAGGGTTGGATAAACAAGAGATTTACAACTTGATCGACTATGCTACTAAATTGGATAAATATCCTGGTATGCAAGTAGGTTCAGTTAAAGAGGCTAACAATAATGCCGGTAACTGGGAGTAATCCTCATCCAACAAAATTATGACAGACAAAATAATTGATTTTAGCAAGTCTGAACAATACAGTTTATCCATCCGGCTTCTGTCGGATGGATTTTCTTTTTACGTACGTTCGGAAACAGATACGACTGTATCATATAATAAAAAGATCTGTTTTACTGACGATGGAGACTATGACGAACAATTAAAAAAATACATTTATGAGGAAGAGCATTTACTTTTACCTTATAAAAAAGTATATATTATTGATGATGTTACCTCTGTACGTCTGATTCCTGAAGCTTACTATGATCGGGACTATCTATGTACACTCTTTTATGCAGGATTACCGGCTGATCCTACAAAGAAACTCATCCACAATCATCTAAGAAAATCAAACTATCATCTCATTTTCGAGTATGATTTAAATAGATTTTCTTTTTTGACACGTACGTTTGGCATTAATAGAGTGTACTCACATCTGTCTCCACTCATTGAGTATTTCTGCAAAAAATATGATTCGAGCGAAAAGAATAAGCTCTACATCCATATTAATCAGAACAGACTCGATGTAATTGCATTTAAGAAAAACGAGCTACATCATTTAAACAGCTTTTCAATAACACAGACTTCTGATTTCCTGTATTACATCCTTACATTGTGGGAAACTTTACAATTCGATCAGGAGAAAGATGAAATAATATATTCGGGAGAAACACCGATAATTGATGAACTCATCCCTCTTCTTAAGCGTTACATTCGTACAGTTTCGAGCTTATCGAAACCAATGGATTTAGCTTTAAAGGAAGATCAGAGAGTTCCTTTAGAAATACTAACTTTGACATTATGCGAATAATTAGCGGTATATTTAAACGAAGAAGATTCGATGTCCCAAAAAACATCAAGGCCAGACCTACAACAGATTTTGCCAGAGAGAATCTTTTCAATGTTCTAAATAACATGATTGATTTTGAAGAAGTGAAGGCCTTAGATCTTTTTGCGGGTACAGGGGCTATTAGCTTTGAATTAATCTCGAGAGGTTGTCCGGAGGTTGTATGTGTCGAAAAAGTTTCGCTCCAGTATGACTTTATCAAAAAGGTCAGATCTGAACTTAAAATTGATAATTTAATTACAATCAAGGGAGATGCTTTAAAATTTATTGAAATATCTCATGAGAAGTTTGATTTTATTTTTGCAGATCCTCCTTATGATTTAAAAGAACTTCCATCAATTCCTGAGCGCGTTTTTTCTCACGGATTATTGAATGAAGGCGGCCTTTTCATTTTGGAACATTCTAAAAACAATGATTTTTCTGATCATCCTTATTTTATGGAGAGACGTGTTTACGGTAGCGTAAATTTCACCTTTTTCCATCTTAATCCAAAAGAAGAGGATAAGCAATAGCTTAAAAGAGACTGTTTTTTCAATCTAAAAATCTGAAACTCTAAGTAATCTGGTGATATGGAAAAGATAGTTCAATACGTAAAAGGCGGAATGATATTCTTTCTTTTATTAGGTATGCTCGACATACCGGAAGCTTTTTTTAGCTTTATACATTTACTCGCAATGGGGGCTTTTATATGGATTGCCTATTATGAGTACCTTTTTTATCGGGAGTTACGAATGATCATTTACGGTGGTCTTTCGATTCTTTACCAACCATTTATTAGTTGGGGAATTCCTGTTGATTATTGGGTAATTATCAATCTACTCACCGCAACCTGGCTAGCTTACTCTATCTATTTAGACAAAAGAAAGCCACGAACAAAACGAAGAAATAAAGATAAAAAGAAAAGACATTAATCATTTAAATAATAAAGGCACCTGCTTACCTCAAGCAAGTGCCTTTTTCTTTTTTCATATATTAAAGTAGGTATTATCTTTATAGAATTGATGCTGCCAGTTCAGACAATTCACTTCTTTCTCCTTTTATGAGATTGACATGAGCAAATAATTTCTGACCGCGCATTTTATCAATCATATATGCTAAACCGTTAGACTGAGCATCCAGATAAGGAGAATCGATCTGCTGAATATCTCCGGTAAACACAACTTTTGTACCTTCTCCGGCACGTGTAATGATTGTTTTTATTTCATGAGGAGTCAGATTCTGAGCTTCGTCAACAATAAAATAAGTTTCAGACAAGCTTCGTCCCCGAATATAAGCCAAAGCCTCAATCACCAATTGTCCACCGGTTTCCATCTCACCTATTTTTTTCACTTCATTTGAGTATGGATTAAACTGATTTTTAATCACAGTCAGATTATCATATAAAGGTTGCATATAAGGCGCTATCTTCATTTTTTCGTCTCCCGGCAAGAAGCCTAGATCTTTATTTGCCAGAGCAACAATCGGACGTGCCAATAGAATTTGTTTATAGTCATGCGTTTGTGCTAAAGCGGCAGCCAACGCTAACAGGGTCTTACCCGTTCCCGCTTTACCTGTCATACCAACAAGTTTCACATCAGGATCCATAAGCACATTCAAAGCAAAGGTCTGTTCTGCATTTCGCGGCTCTATTCCATAAATTCGTTCTTTATTTACATGCTCAATTTTGTCCGTAAATGGATTAAAACGAGCTAACGCAGTAGCACGCGTGCTTTCCAATACGAAACATTCATTCGGAACCAGATTTTTGTAGAATGGTAATTCTTCGGGGTCTAATCCGTTTTTAGACGCATAGAATTTATCTAGCAACGCAGGATCAAAATCATTATAAACTTTATGTGCTTCGGAGAAGATATCTACATTTTTCACTTTATCAGTTGTGTAATCTTCTGTAAGAACTCCTAAAGATTTCGCTTTCATCCGAAGATTAATATCTTTAGTCACCAAAATGGTTTTGGATGTCTTATTCTTGCTTGCCAGTTCTAAGGTTGCTGAAAGTATATAATTATCGGAAGTTTTTCCTTGAAAAGCCTTTTGAACTTCCGG
>JBOFKE010000180.1:0-4050 GCA_051657185.1 Bacteroidales bacterium
GCACCACCGATACCTAAAGTAAGCGTTAGCGAAACAATGATCAGGTTTCTTGTTTTGCCCATATCTACCTTCTCACGAATAAGTGTACCGATACCCACTGAAGCAATCGTACCGAAAAGTAATAACATAATACCTCCTAATACGGGAGCAGGGATAGAGCGGAGCAGTGCACTTACTTTTTCGGATAGAGAGAAAACAATAGCAACTACTGCTGCGATTCTCAGGATAGCCGGATTTGCCACTTTAGTCAATGAAATTGCACCTGTAACCTCTGAGTATGTAGTAACGGGAGGTCCACCTAAAAGACCGGCTACCGAGCAGGCAATACCGTCACCCAGCATTGTACGCTGAAGCCCCGGATCCTTCACGTAATCCTCGCCCGTAACATTATTAACGGCATAAACATCTCCGATATGTTCGATAACAGGAGCAATTGCGACCGGAATCATAAAGATCATCGCACTCCAGTTTAGTTCCGGCTTAATAAACTTAGGGAAAGCAAACCAGGCAGCATCCTGTACTGGCTGGAAGTCCACACCTATAAAATAGATAGCAGCAATATAGCCTGTTACAATACCGCAGAAAATAGGAATAAGTTTAAGCAATCCCTTAGCCCATAACGATACAACAACAGCTGTCAGTAAGGCAATAAGAGCTACAGTCCAGTTGCCCGAAGCCATGCTTACACCTGTGCCGGCCAGAGACAAACCGATAAGCATAATCACAGGGCCGATAACGACAGGAGGGAAAAGACGTTTGATAAATCCTGTACCCTGTACCTTGATAATAGCCGACATAATGCCATATACCGCACCTACTGCAGCAATACCCGAAAGCGTTCCCGGTAGTCCGTAAAGCTCTGTAGCTTTCTGGATAGGGGCAATAAATGCGAAACTACTACCTAAAAAAATAGGTACCTTACCTTTCGTTACCAAATGAAAGATGAGGGTACCTATACCAGCAGTAAATAAGGCCGTCGACGGATCCATTCCTACAAGGAGCGGAACTAATACAGTAGCGCCAAAGGCGACGAACAGAAATTGTGTTCCCAGAATGATCTTCTGAAAATAGTTTAAATTTTTGTGATCCATTTGTTATTAACAGTGCGAAAAATTAGTTTTATATTCCGCATGCAAATATATCAATAATCTCGAATATTTCTTTTGAAATGAACAATTGATTTGTTTAGGCTTTTATGTAATATGCGTTAGAAATATCTTTTTCAATGTTTTGAAGTGGACAAATAGATGAATGTATAAATAAAACATATGCATTTATTGCCAATTTCAATATCTAAATGATAAATATGTTTGCAGAATATGATATATTTGCAATCAAAATAACAAGTAATCAAAATTGATTCGATATGATTAATATTAAATTTCCGGACGGATCTGTACGTGAGTATGCAAAAGGGACTACTCCTTTGCAAGTGGCTGAAAGCATCAGCTCTCGTTTGGCACAAGATGTTATTGCAGCAAGTGTCAACGGTATAGAGTGGGATGTAACTCGCCCGATCGACACGGACGCAGATATCAAATTATTTAAGTGGGATGACGCAGAAGGTAAACATGCTTTCTGGCACACCTCAGCTCACCTTCTTGCAGAAGCTTTACAATCTCTATATCCTGGTATCAAGTTTGGTATCGGACCTGCTGTTGAAAACGGTTTCTATTATGATGTAGATCCGGGTGATGCAGTTATTCGCGATTCGGATTTGCCTAAGATCGAGGCTAAAATGATGGAGCTTGCTGCTAAAAAATGTCCTGTCGTAAGACAAGATATCGCGAAGGAAGATGCTGTCAAAATGTTTGGCGAACGTGGCGAAGATTATAAAGTAGAATTGATCTCTGAATTGGAAGATGGAACAATCTCTACTTATACTCAAGGTGAATTTACTGACCTTTGCCGTGGTCCTCACTTACCTCATACAGGAAACATCAAAGCGATTAAACTTACTTCTATTGCAGGTGCATACTGGAGAGGCGACGAAAAACGTAAACAGTTGACTCGTATCTATGGTATCTCTTTCCCTAAAAAGAAAATGTTGGATGAATATATCCAATTGATGGAAGAGGCTAAAAAACGTGACCACCGTAAAATTGGTAAAGAACTTGAATTATTCATGTTCTCTCAGGCCGTAGGTCAGGGCTTACCTTTATGGTTACCACGTGGTGCTGCTTTGCGTGAACGTCTTGAAATGTTCCTTAAACGTATTCAGAAACGTTTCGGGTACCAACAGGTTATAACTCCGCATATCGGTGCAAAACAATTATATGTAACTTCTGGTCACTATGCGAAATATGGTAAAGATTCATTCCAGCCAATTCATACACCGGAAGAAAACGAAGAATTCTTATTGAAACCGATGAACTGCCCTCACCACTGTGAGATTTTTGCAGCATTCCCGCGTTCATACAAGGATCTTCCATTGCGTTTTGCTGAATTCGGTACAGTTTACCGTTACGAACAAAGTGGTGAGCTTCATGGTTTGACTCGTGTACGTGGCTTTACTCAGGATGATGCACACTTGTTCTGTCGTCCGGATCAGTTGAAAGAAGAGTTCCTTAAAGTAATGGATATCATTTTCATTATCTTCAAAGCATTGAATTTCGAAAACTTCGAAGCTCAGATCTCTCTACGCGATCCAAGCAACACAGAGAAATACATCGGCTCTGATGAGAACTGGGACAAAGCGGAAAGTGCTATCGTTGAAGCATGTCAGGAAAAAGGATTAAAAGCTCGCGTAGAAACAGGTGAAGCTGCATTCTACGGTCCTAAACTTGACTTCATGGTGAAAGATGCATTAGGTCGTCGCTGGCAGCTTGGAACTATCCAGGTTGACTACAACTTGCCTGAGCGTTTCAATCTTGAATATACAGGTGCCGACAACCAGAAACATCGTCCGGTTATGATTCACCGTGCACCATTCGGTTCTATGGAGCGTTTCGTAGCTGTATTGATCGAGCACACTGCCGGTAAATTCCCGTTATGGTTAACTCCGGATCAGGTTGTTATTATGCCTATCAGTGAGAAATTTAATGATTATGCACACGAAATTGCAAATCAATTGAATATGGCTGATATCCGTACATTGGTTGATGATCGTAATGAGAAAATCGGTCGTAAAATCCGTGACAATGAGATGAAGAAAATTCCTTACTTATTGGTTGTGGGTGAAAAAGAAGCTGAGAACAATCAGGTATCTGTGCGTAAACAAGGCGAAGGTGACCAGGGTACTATGTCAGTAACTGATTTTGCTGCTATGGTAACAAAAGAAGTTGATGATTTGATGAATGCGTATTAATTTACCGCATTGTCTAAATAATAAAAGTCAGGTTTCTATTCAGAAGCCTGACTTTTTTATTTATAGGACTTTCGGTATTCTAAAGGTGACATTCCTACATTGCGTTTAAAGTATTGTCCGAAAGCAGATTGATCCGAGAAATTCAGTTTGTCAGCTATCTGCTGATTGGTCATAATGGTTGTCAGCAATAACTTCTTGGCAGCAGCAATGATATAATAATCAATAAGCTCCTTTGGAGTCATTTGCAAAACGCGCATTGTGATTTTATACAGATAACGGGTCGAAATATTTAATAGCCCTGCGTAATACTGCACATTCTTTTCAGCAAAATGATGCATATGAACCAACTCATAAAACCGGCTGATGATGTAAGTATCATAGTTCGTCGATTTCACACGCAGCGTATCAATGTACGGACGAGTCAGCTCATAGATTTCAAGGATATAAACGATTAGTAGTGCCTTTGCGAGTCGTCCTCTGTAGGAATGATTCCGATTCTCGTATAAAAGAAGAATTTGCTGATAGGCCAGATCAGCCGATTTAAGTCCTTCTGTTGTGTATAAATCCGGAACACTGTAAGCCGTTACGTCTATAACATTATCATCCAGCATCGGATAAACATCGTTGCAGAAAGCCAAAGAGAAATCACAGCTTGTAACGGTGAAATCCTCCGAAACTTCCAATACCTGAAATAACAGAATATCGGTGAGCAAAAAGCTTATTCCAGCTTTAAGCTCACATTC
>JBOFKE010000181.1:0-2167 GCA_051657185.1 Bacteroidales bacterium
TCGACCGCCCGCTTTCTCTTGCAGGAAGAGTAATTCTGAGAGGAGAAAATCCATTGAAGCCAATTACGGAGCTCGTTAATTTTGATCGTCCGATATTAATTATTCCACATCTGGCTATCCACTTAAACAGAGCAGTTAACGATGGAGTAGCCATCAGCAAACAAAAGGACATGCTTCCTGTAATCGCTTTGATTAACGATCACTTTGAAAAAAATAATTTCCTGATTAAGCTATTATCCAAAGAGCTTAATGTAAAAGAAGAAGACATTCTTGATTTTGATCTTACTTTATATGAATATGCTGCCGGTCAGCTATGCGGATTAAATGAAGAGTTTATTTCTTCTGGTAAACTAGACGATTTAGCAATGGTTCATGCAGGATTAAAGGCACTTCTGAATTCAGGAAATTGCAAACAAACCAAAGTACTTGCTATTTTCGATAACGAAGAGGTCGGAAGCGGAACCAAGCAAGGAGCTGCTTCTCCGATTCTTAAAAATATTCTGGAACGAATGGTTTACGCGTTTGATGGTTCCATGACTGATTTTTATCGCGCAATAGATCATTCATTCATGATTTCGGCAGATATGGCACATGCTTTACATCCGAATTATCCGGAGAAACATGATCCGACTAATCAACCTCTAATGAACGGTGGACCTGTTATTAAGATCCATGCAAATCAGAAGTATACTTCGGATGGTGAATCTACGGCTGTATTCGAGAGCATTTGTAAACTAGCCAATGTTCCTTGTCAGAAATTTGTTAATCATTCTGATATGGTCGGTGGTTCGACATTAGGCAACATCTTATTGACTCAAATGGAAATGAAAGGTGTAGATGTTGGTAATCCAATGTGGGCTATGCATTCTGTAAGGGAAACTGCAGGTGTGAAAGATCATACTTATATCATTGCTGCATTTACAAAATTCTTTTCACTGTAAACAGATAAATAAAAAAGACGAATGAGATTTTCATTCGTCTTTTTTATTTATCTGTTTATTCAGATTTCTTCACCCGTTTTATTAATGTATCAGTCAGATCTTCTATCCGCGACAGAGCAACTGTACCGGACGGATTAATTAAATCACGGATTTCACCTGTTTTCCCATTTTGCTGAATTGGATAAATCAAGATAAAATTCATATTCTGAAAATAAGAGTCAATATAAGAAGGTATATGATCCATATTCTCATCATACGAAGGATTGTTTCTCTTACTTAAGACAAAAATAAGCCCATCATCGATCCTTATTTCTTTTGAAATAATCAGAATATCCCGATACGAGTGCATTGGCATAAAAGTTATGTCTACAGGCATTGCTTCATTCATTTTATGAATTACTCCATAAGTATCCGGGTGAGCATAAATCACAAGTTTTACGCCGGATCTTTTCGCCATACGCCAGACACGGTTCATCCAGAAAGTGAAGCCCAGCTCCTGCTCTGCTTTAGGAGGCACAATCAATATTTGTCTTTTGACAGTTGCCAGAGGTTGTTTTGCCCGATAAACAAAAGTATTGACATTACTTTCTTTGATTACTTTCGTAATGATATTTCCTAAAGTAGCATGCATCAGATATTGTTTAGTATCAACACCCAAAATCAAATCTGTGATTTCATACTCTCGCATAAGACTTAAGATCCCATTTGAAAAGCTGGTATCATAACGCAAAATGGTATTTACCTGTTTTTCCGAAGCTGAAGCCATTTGTGTTGCCCGCTCAAATATTTTCTTTGCATTCCGGAGCTGATGAGAATCATTTTCCTGATTATCGATTATATTGGTCACAGATATATTACCTAACCCATCTTTCGCACAGATCGAATTACCAAACAAAAACAACTCATCTGTATGAAGCGGGTTACTCAAAGGGATCAGGATATTTTGTCCTTCTTTCTCTTTTTTATTCTCATTTAGCCCCTCTTGCATTGATAACTTATGAGCTCCGCGTTGTGCTGATATAGATGCAATAGTACAGGTTATGAAAATCATCACAATCGTTCCATTCAAAACACTTTCATCCAGTAAACGAATAGGTGTTCCATCCGGAGCTGTACCTAAAATAACATTATACCCCACTAGTACAGCAGCTAAAGTTGCAGCAGCCTGTGCATTGCTCAATCCAAAAATCAGTGAACGTTCATTCTTTGTATAACCAAATGTTTTT
>JBOFKE010000182.1:0-8337 GCA_051657185.1 Bacteroidales bacterium
ATAGGAAATCCATTCCCCATGCCTTTAGCCATCGTTATCAAATCAGCTTTGACATTTGTATATTGATGCGCAAAGAACTTTCCGCTACGTCCATAACCGGACTGTATCTCATCTAATATTAAAATTGTATCAGTCTCTGTACATTTTTGACGAATCAGATTAAGAAAGTCTTCAGATGGAATGCGTATTCCTCCAATGCCTTGAATTCCTTCAATAATAACGGCACAATATTCTTTTGTGTCAATTGCATTCAGAAAAGCATCCTGATCTTCCCAAGGAATAAAAGCAACGTCTAAATCTTCGTTTACCGGAGCTACAATCTTCGGATTATCAGTTACACGTACAGCTGCTGAGGTACGACCATGAAAGCTTTTGTCAAATGCTATAACCTTTTTTCTTCCATTATAAAAAGAAGCTAACTTCAATGCATTCTCATTTGCTTCAGCTCCGGAATTAACCAAGAATAGCGAATAATCAGGATATCCCGAGACTGTGGCTAATGATTCTGCTAATTCTGTTTGTAATTTATTAATCACAGAATTAGAATAAAATCCGATCTTATTTAATTGGTCTGATATTTTCTGTGTATAATGGGGATGGGTATGCCCGATAGAGATTACAGCATGCCCTCCATACAGATCTAAATATTCATTTCCTTTATCATCATATGTATGACAACCTTTACCTGCTATAATATTGATATCAAATAAAGGATAAACATCAAATAACTTCATTTGCTAGACTTTTAAATTAGAATGCCGATGGTTTTAAATGTAAACCTACTTTCTCTTGTAAGCCAAAAAGTAAATTCATATTATGAATTGCTTGACCCGATGCTCCTTTTAATAAGTTATCAATCGCCGAAAGTATTAATAATTTATTACCGTGTTTTTCTAAATGAATAAGACATTTATTTGTATTTACAACTTGCTTCAGGTCTATATTCTCTTTTGAAATAAACGTAAACGAATGATCTTCATAATAATCATCATACAGCTTCTCTATTTCAGGTAGATCTAACGAACAATCAATATAAATAGAGGCAAAAATACCTCTGGCAAAATCACCCCTTACAGGTATAAAGTTGATTGAAGAATTGAAGCTTGTCTGTAAAGACTTTAATGATTGATGAATCTCTGCCAAATGTTGATGTGTAAATGGCTTATACACTGAAATATTATCTGTTCTCCAACTAAAGTGCGAAGTTGAACTTAAGCCCTGACCTGCACCTGTAGAACCTGTAATTGCAGTTATATGAATTTCGTTATTTAATAGCAAATTCTTTGCTAAAGGCAGCAAAGCCAGTTGAATTGCTGTTGCAAAACAGCCTGGATTTGCAACATACTTCCCTCTGTTAAGAAACTTACGATTTAACTCAGGTAAGCCATACACAAACTCATTTCCTTCTTCGACTAACCGAAAATCATTCGATAAATCAATAATTTTCAATTCTGAAGGAATTGTATGTGACTCCATAAATTTTCGGGATTCTCCATGAGGCGTACAAAAGAACAATAGATCAATTGTATCCAAATCAAATGAAGAGCAAAACTCAAGATCAGTCTCTCCAATTAGTCCTGAATGTACCTGAGATATCTTCTTTCCTGCATTGCTGGTACTATGAATAAACATAATTTCAGCATCCGGATGATTAATCAAAAGTCTGATCAGCTCACCGGCAGTATATCCGGCACCTCCTATTATTCCTATTTTAATCATTTGTATATTGTTTTACAGGAGAAAAACTTTTCAGCATTACTCCTGTATTTAATTTAGATCTTATTTTTTATTCTTTTCCGAAACGAATTGATGTATTTTCAATGGAGTGCTCATCATCTTAATAAAGCCTTTAGCATCATCAGCAGTCCATGCTTTATTAATTTCACCATATTCTCCAAAATCTGACTTCATAAGATCGTATGGAGAATCTACACCAACTAACACATAACGATAAGGATGCAACTCAACAATAACTTCACCGGTTACATGATCTTGCGAGCTTAATAAAAAGGCTTCCATATCACGCATTACAGGCTCAAGATATTGGGCTTCATGTAAAAACATTCCATACCATGTTGATATTTGATCTTTCCAGTATTGCTGCCATTTTGATAAAGTATGTTTTTCAAGCATTTTATGCGCATTGATAATTAATAAAGGAGCTGCTGCTTCAAAACCAACACGTCCTTTAATACCTATAATTGTATCACCAATATGCATATCACGACCTATCGCAAATTTAGATGCAATCACTTCAATCTCCTGGATAGCTTTTACCTTATCTTTATAATGCACCCCATTTATACTACAAATTTCACCTGCTTCAAAACCCAGACGCAGTGTTTCTGATTTTTCGGCAATCATTTGAGACGGATATGCATCTTCCGGCAATGTTTGATCAGACTTGAGTGTTTCTTTGCCACCAATACTAGTCCCCCACAAGCCTTTATTAATCGAATAATCCATTTTTGTAAAATCAGCTACATATCCATGTTCTTTCAGATAGTTGATTTCATATTCACGTGTCAGGATCATATCACGTGTTGGAGTAATAATTTCAATTTCAGGCGCTAACACCTGGAATGTTAAATCGAAACGAACTTGATCATTTCCGGCACCCGTACTACCATGAGCTACGTATTTTGCTCCAATTTCTTTAGCATATTCGATAATACCAATTGCTTGAAATATTCGTTCTGAACTTACAGAAATCGGATAAGTACCATTACGTAATACATTTCCGAAAATCATATAACGAATACTTTTATCATAGTACTCTTGGGTAACATCTATCGTCACATGTTTAACAGCTCCTAGTTTATATGCTTTTTCTTCGATCGATCTTAACTCATCTTCATTAAATCCACCTGTATTAGCAATGGCTGTATAAACATCAAAACCTTTTTCTATAGCTAAATATTTTAAGCAAAAGGAAGTATCTAAACCTCCACTAAATGCCAGAACAACTTTTGGTTTCATAATAACAAATATTTTTTCAAGTCCCTGTAAAGACTTGGTGTGTATTCAGTAGTAAAAATTCAAATCAGACTAATTCAATTGCATGGCTTACACCTTCCATTACATCTTTTCGCTTTAGCTCCAGAGGATCGAAAAGCATACCTGTACACATGCAGAATCGACGATTTGAGCGTTGCAAAATATCATAGTTCACACAACTTTCGCATCCTTTCCAAAAAGCCTCATCGTCTGTCAACTCGGCAAAAGTAACAGCTCTGTATCCCAATTCAGCATTAATTTTCATGACGGCAGCACCTGTAGTCAAACCAAAAATCTTAGCATCAGGAAACATTTCACGAGAAAGCATAAATGCTCTTTTCTTAATTGCTTTCGCTAATCCCATTCCGCGGAATTTATCTACGACAATTAGTCCGGAGTTAGCTACAAAGGATTTATTACCCCAACTTTCTATATAGCAAAATCCGGCAAATTCATTTTCTTCAGTAAGAGCTATTATCGCCTTACCCTCTTCCATTTTCTTAGAAACATATTCATTGCTTCTTCTGGCAATACCTGTCCCTCTTACTTTAGCGGCCTTCTCGATTGTATCAAGAATGATATCAACATAAGAAATATGATCTTTGGTCGCTACGACTACCTTAATTTTAGGATTCATCTCTTATTAAATCAAACGATTTTTATATTAGGTATAATAATAGACAACGTCTCAATTATTCTGCTTCTCGTAACTCCTTCTTTAGGAATTAATAAAATTGTATCATCTCCGGCAATAGTTCCAATAATTTCTTCCGGTGCTCCTGTATCAATATCTGAAGCTATCCCTCCTGCATATCCCGGTTTTGTTTTCAATACAGCCAGACTTCCGGAAAACTCAATTGTAATCTCTGTTGCTAAAGTTGATTTGCTTTCTTTTAAAATATATGTATCTCGTGAAGAAACAAAAGGGAGCGTATAAATATACCCACCTTGATCATTCGGTACTTTAGCAACCTTCATCTGCTTTAAATCGCGAGATAATGTCGCCTGAGTCAGAGTAAAACCCCGTTCATTCAAATGAATTAATATTTCATCCTGACTTCCAACCTTACTATGTGTAATTATATCCTTTATTGCTTCTAATCTTTTATTCTTCATATATTGCATATTTATACTTTCATGGTGCAAATTTATACTTTTATTTGAATAAACAAAGCATAACACTATAACTTTTTTCATTTTTCATTGTTTTCACATTATATAAGTAAATACATTACATTTGTAGCCGAATCATTAATAGTATATCAATGGACAACAATAAAAAGAAATGGTTTGAAGGATTCGATGACAGACTATTCCGAATTGGAATGTTTATTGTCGCGATAGGTCTCATACTTTATGTCTTTCCGCGTGAAGGAAAATTCAGATATGATTTTGCGGAAGGAAAACCTTGGCACTATGGATTATTAACAGCCTCTTATGATTTTCCGATTTTCAAAACGGACGAACAAATAAAAAAAGAGCAAGATAGTATATTACTATACTTCCAACCCTATTTTACGTTCAATGACACAATCGAAAATTCTCAGATAAGCAAGCTTAAAACTGATTACAACACTATTATGCACATGAAGGCTAGTGCTGCATATTACAACTATTTAAGAAACGAACTTTCTTCGATATATCAAACAGGGGTTGTAACAAGTAAGACGAAAGAATCTTTCCAGAAAGAGGGAGTCTCTTCCTTCATGATTATCAAAGGTTCTCGTGGAATACCTGTGCCTATAAGCAAAGTATATTCCGTAAGAGAAGCCTATGAGAAAATTATACGAAATGCTCCCGATGATCTAAATAAGAATATACTTCAGTCTTTTGATATAACAAATTATCTTTCTCAAAACCTGGAATTTGATGCAAAGAAATCAGAACAATCAAGAAATGATTTACTTGCTCGTATATCCATAGCTGTTGGAATGGTCCAAACCGATGAACGGATAATAGACAGAGGGGAGATTGTTACGCCTAAAACATATGCAATATTGTATTCTTTAAAGAAGGTATCCGAACAAAGAAGTGGAAGTATTGATCGGCAGGTATGGGCTCTAATCGGCGAGATACTTTTAATCATCGGACTCTTTTTAAATATGTTTTTATATCTGCGATTATTCAGATATGCAGCATTTAAGAAGAAAAAAATGGTACTTTTTATTCTGATTATGATTGTCTCGATGGTATTAGTAACTGCTTCTGTCTCGACACTCCGTCTATTCAGTATCTATTTCGTTCCTTTTGCTATTGTACCTCTTGTTGTGCGAACTTTTTTCGATTCTCGTACGGCTTTATTCACACATATCATTACAATATTGATTTGTTCATTTATGGCTCCTTTCCCTTTTGAGTTCTTATTTCTACAGCTCACTGTCGGGATGACTGCTATATACTCATTAAGAGATTTAACGGAAAGATCGCAATTGGTAAGAAGTGCCGGATTAATATTTTTGACATATTGTTTATATTATACAGCCTACACGTTACATCAGGATGGAGAGTGGAGTCGATTAAACTGGCGCATATTCCTGGCATTTTTCATCAATAGCGGCACCTTGTTATTCACGTATTTATTAATATACATATTCGAAAAAACATTTGGCTTTGTTTCCAATGTCACATTGGTAGAGCTTTCAAATATCAACCTACCGATACTACGAGAGTTCTCAGAAGTGTGTCCGGGTACATTCCAGCATTCTCTCCAAGTATCAAATCTGGCTGCAGAAGCAGCGTTACGTATCAACGCCAATGCGGCACTCGTACGTACAGGTGCATTGTATCATGATATTGGAAAAATGGAAAATCCGGTTTTCTTTACAGAAAATCAAACAGGAGTCAATCCTCATGACAAATTAGATTATGCTGTCAGTGCCCAAATTGTAATCGATCATGTCAATAATGGGATTCGCCTTGCAAAAAAGATTGGGCTTCCCGAACCTATCATTGATTTCATCCGGACTCATCACGGAGATAGTAAAGCTAAGTATTTTTATTATTCTTTCATCAATAAATATCCGGATAAAGAAATCGATGACAGCAAGTTCAGTTATCCCGGGCCTAAGCCTTTTTCCAAAGAGCTGGCATTAATGATGATGGCCGATTCAGTAGAAGCTGCTTCCCGCAGTCTGAAAGAATATACCGAAGTTAGCATTAGTGAGCTTGTAGAGCGAATTATTGATACTCAGATTGCTGAAGGTATGTTTAAAGATGCAGCCATCACGTTCCAGCATGTAGAAATTGTAAAAAGATGCTTTATCGAAAAGCTTAAAATTATTTATCACACAAGGATCAGTTATCCCGTTTTAATAAAACAAGAGGAAGAGAAAAGCAAATAAAATGCAGCTTATCCTCGCAAAACAACATCTTTATAACAGAATCATTAATTAATTCAATATGAAAAAAATATTACTAGCAACTTTATTTGTAGCCTCCTTGGGAGTTGTAAGTTGTACTTGCACTAAGAAAACAGCAAAAAATAATACTGTAAATGTTACTGAATTAAACGGAGCATGGAATATAATTGAATTGAATGGGAAAAATATAACCGTTTCCGAAAACTCTCCATATATGGAGTTGGACTTTAAAAACAAGCGTCTGCATGGTAAAGGTACATGCAACAGGACCAATGGAAATTTTGAATTATCAGAAACTAATTCTGCTGCAATCCGCTTCCCGGCTGTTATGACAACGCGCATGGCTTGTCCCGAAATGCAGATAGAAGCAGAGTATCTGAAAGCTTTAAATGATGTTCAAAGTGTTATTAGAATCGACAAAAACAAATATGCTTTTTTAGATAGTCATGGATGCAAGTTATTCATTGTATCTCCCCGATAAATAATAAAACAGGGATAAATCAATTACAGTTGACTTATCCCTGTTTTATTTAAAATGTAAACTCTTTTTATATTCCCTCGGAGAAACACCGTGCACATTACTAAAAGAACGAGAAAAAGAGGTTGGTGAACTGAATCCTGTAAGGAATGCTATTTCTTTTAATGAGTATTGCTGCGTTTCCATTAAAGTAATTGCTTCCCTTATTCTGTATTCCTGAACATAAGCCATAAACGTTTGTCTTCTATATTTATTGATTGCATCAGAAATATCTTGTTTTGTATATTTATTTCCCATTAAACCAACTAAATCAACTAGTATAAAAGAAGAAGACATGAAAGGCTTTTGTGCACTCATACACATATCTACTTCTTCTATTATATTCTCCAACATGTATTTATCTTCATATTTCTGTAACCGGCATCCCGCATCGTAAATGCGAAATCCTTTTCGCCAATCCCATTTAAGGCGTATCATTATATTAGCAGGCATCACTAAAGTATATTTAAACACAGCCCGTTCGAGGATAAAAAACCAAACGCCAATAGCGACAACAAACCACGCTATCATCGAAAAAGTATTCAGCACTAATGCTCTGACTGCAAACATTATCAATGTCAGAAAAACAATCACGATTGAACTTCTCAACCAATTCAACGGATTTTCTTTCTTATCCGGAATTGAGAAATTGTCAATCGTTTTATAAATGCATACTAAAAGATACAGAGAGAATGAGTTAATAAGAATAACATAACCAAACAACAAAATGCGTATTACTGTATCCAGAGAGAGGTAAGAAAGTAGTCTTTCTAAATTGGGTATAGCAGGGGGAGCATAATCACTTTGCTCCTGGATAAAGAACCATAATCCAACTATCATTAAATAAGGCAAAAACAAAAGACTTAACTTCCAGTAACTGACACGGTTTCTGAAAATCGTTTTGAATATATAAATCAATAATAGAATATTCGCAACAGGAGATATCAATAATATAGCGGGATTAAGCACACCTTTACTATGATAAAAAGGTGATGCTGAAATCGTTAACAAAACTGCCAACGAACGTATCAGTACAATCCTCGCTAATACTCTCTGTTCATAATCATAGTCGGTTCTGTAATGTAATACAATATAACCTAAAACTAAAAAGAAGAAAAATGATATTTGAATAATCAATAGATACATGCTCTTACTAATTTCGTAATCTGGATTTATACTCTGAAGGTGTAATACCCATTACCGATGAAAAAGAACGCGAGAAAGCCGCCTGCGAACTAAAGCCCGTTTTAAAAGCTATTTCCTTCAAACTTAAACCATCAACGGTATTTATTAAAATCTCTGCTTTCTGAATACGCAGTCGCTGAATATAAGCCTGGACACTCATATTTTCCCTATGTAAAATTAGTTCCGATAATAATCGCTTGTCATATTTCCGGTCAAACAAATTATACATGACATCCATATTAAAATCCGGATTTAAGAAACTCTCACATGCTTCGAATT
>JBOFKE010000183.1:0-4017 GCA_051657185.1 Bacteroidales bacterium
TTGACCTTGCTAATATTGATTTGTTCATTCTTCCGGGAGGGACTATGTGGGAAAATAATATAGACCATGAAGTTGCTTCATTTATTCTGAATCTGAAGGAAAACAATAAACCGATAGCTGCTATTTGTGGTGCAACCGCTGCATTGGCGAAACTTGGTGCGCTGGATCATGTCAGACATACGAGTAATGCGCTTGAATATTTGAAGTGGTCAGTACCTGCTTACTCTGCTGAAGCGTATTATAAAAATCAGCCGGCCGTAGCGGATCAGAACATAATCACGGCCAGTGGAATTTACCCTATTGAATTTGCCTGCGAAGTCTTTCGATTATTAGAAATAATGAATGACGCAGAGATTGAAAAATGGTATCAGCTCTATAAACATGGTATCTGGATGATATAGATTCTCACTCTCTTGTAAAACGCCTTATCTCTTTGATTTTTAATACGTACCAAAATAATTTTACATACGTATGTAAATATTTTTTGATACGTAGCAACGTGAACGTAGATACGT
This sequence comes from Bacteroidales bacterium, assembly GCA_051657185.1. GTDB lineage: Bacteria > Bacteroidota > Bacteroidia > Bacteroidales > UBA7332 > UBA7332. The sequence goes on from JBOFKE010000183.1 coordinate 516, forward strand.
ATTAAAATCTTGCGGGGTTCAATTTACCCGAAAAAGATACGGTGAATCTTTCTAAACTTACGGTATATCTCTAAAAAGAAACGGCGTATCTTTTCAAAGATATACCGTTTCTTTTTAGAGATATGCTCATAACACTACCCGGAGTTTTGTGTTTTGAATTGTCACAATTGTCACCGAAGCTATAATCAACTATTTATCAAGTGAATAGGTGTTACAATTACCCTATTTTCAATTGTCACCCAATTGTCACTAATCACCATCTATTGTCACCGGTTTTTGTCTTATTTATACATTCCACATCTTTACCACCAGTATTTCATTTTTCAATTGCCATATTGCAATAATAACAAAATGGCATAATAAACATTTATAAATAAGATACTTAGCCTATTGCAATTCATATTGCAATTGAATGGCAATTGATCCAATTGCAATAGGTAAATTGAAAACACAAAAAAAATATCACTCATAGATAAGTATAAGGGAATACTTTATTGTTCAATTGAATCTGAAATTGAACTAAAACCCCATCTATCTAAAATGATAAATAGCCAATACGTGATTATCGTCGTCCTGTAAGGTATCAGCCATAGCTTTAAACTTCTTTTCAGCCTCTGTTGTAAAAGCATTACTGTCTTCTTCCTCTATCCGACCTTTAATCGCTTCGGCTGATACGAAGCTATATACAGCATTTTCATTCCAAATGGTAGAAACTGGTTGGTTTGAAATGCCCTTATCTATATCATTTTCATAATCCGTTTCATCAAACTTATCCTTTCCTTTTGTGGTAATCTGCGAGCTTCCATCCTTCTTCGAATAAGTAAGTAAATAAGTTTGGCTGCTATATTCGGGCTTATATCTGGATTGCCTAAAGGAAACAATGATGTGATCTGAAGTCTCAAATATATTCATAATATACCACTTCAACAGAGCATTATCAGCAAACTGTTCAGCTGTAGTTCTCATATTAGCAAAGCCAAGAACGCCAATAGGAATTATATTTAAATCCTTACCAACAGAGTAAATCGAATCTGTAAGAAAATCATAAAATCTTACTTTATCACCAAAAGACCAATAGCTATCCTCTCCTACCACCAGAGGATCACAACCACCCCTTTTGAAGATATACTCATGATTAAAAAGCTCTTCATCTGTATTATATCCATTTAAGGCCGAAGAGCAAAATTGATTTATAACTGATTTCGAGTTTAAATTGATAATTTGATGGTTATCCCGATAGTTTCGTAAAGCACCTCCTCCTCTTGTGATAAGTATATTGCTATTACCAAGCGAGTAAATCTTTTTAAAGTTATTTGCTTGTTCTTGTCCTCTTCCGAGTGATTCTTTATATTTACCCTTATAATCGGCAATAAACATTTTACCGACACTTCCATCATGAAGATAAAGCTCTTGCCGCTCATCATTTCCGGCTACAACGTCGGGGTAGATATATTCACCTGGTCCTTGTCCTATGCGAAGTAAATCTCCTAAATAACGTCCTGTCTTCCGATCAAATATCTTCTGATCAACGACTATAATTTTTGAGGTCACGGTGAAGTATTGAATACCATGCCGTCCCCCTCCGATCAGGCTCTCCGAGGTGGTTTCAAGAGGCACATATTCAATATCAGTAAAAATTTCCGAATAGCGTTTTTTACCATTCTCTGTATTATTCAGTGACTCTTCCACTTTAATGTCAAACCATTCTTTATGGTTCTGCGCCTTTTTATCATTCATCGTTATATTATCCTCTTTTTTCTTCGAAGGACTTTGAGCGCACGAGGATATGAGAGTAACCATTACGATGATTATACTTCTATTTATGATCCCGTTAAAAATATTCTTATACATATCACTTTTGTTTACTAGTAAAATATAAACTACCATCTACTCCTCAAGCCACGCATATATCTGAGCCATTATCTGCTCTTTCATTTCTTCCGGCATCGTTTGGATACGTGCGGCATGGCTTCCTTCGGGCTGAATATAAATTTGCTGGTTAGCCTTTCCTTTAAAATCAGGTACTCGCGATGCAGTCCAGGGATCAGCTTCTCCATATATAAAAATCATTTTAGGATCGTTCTCTTTTAAGAAGTCGTAAACTTTACGCGAAGATTCAGGTCGATAATCAATTTTACCAACCAATTCGACCGGTAACATCAGATGATCGAGATAGTTTCGGGCAGATTTAATGGTCAGATATTTTTTGAAAGCTCGTGTATCGTAACCATAATAACCTAACTCACGGGCTGCCTGAACGAAAAACGAAACATTCGGTTGATTATCGGCAAAATAATCAGGTCCGCTGACTTTCATCAGATGATCGAATAATTGGTGGGTCTCCGCATCGGCAGAAGGCATTAGTGAGCGGTCTGAACCCCATTGCCACAAAGCAAAAGGATATTCCAATACACAATAATCGAACAGTTCAGGTATGGAAATCCGATGTTGTAGTTTATTTGTCCGACAGAATTCGGTAAGAAGCGGAATCATTTCTGCTTTCCGTTTAAATAACTCCTTTTGATACGCCTCTATTTGCTTACGCTCTTTACGAGTCCCTACTTTGCGTAAGAAGACCTCATGTCTTCCATCTTCTGTCCCCCGGTTAAGAGGTGCAACATAAGGAACCGAGAAATCGACATCTTCCGGGAAGTAAGCACGATATAAACAGGTTGTCTGTCCGCCCTTACTAATACCGGTAGTAATCCATTTTCCGTTATATATCTCTTTAAAAGCCGTATTTATACGATGTAAATCATTGACAGAGTTTTCTACGGTCAGATAATCCCAGTCACAGGATTCGGGAGTTGATTCAAGAAAATAACGATGTTCAACAAATATCAGATTTGCATTCAACAATTTCGACAATTCTTCCTGATAACGAGGGGTCATCGCATAAGCTCCACCATAACCTTCCGTTACCATAACGGTTGGCCGGTCATATCCGACATGGGCTACAATAACGCGTTGATTAAAAGTTCCGGCTGCCGGATTCTGATGATCGACAGGTTGAGAGATGCGCAAGACATATTTTTCCGGATAATGTTGTGATTCGAGTTTTTCAATTCCGCTGACACCAGACAGGGCTGTAAGACGTTTCTGTATTTGCTGAGCATTTACAAGGTTTACAAACAGCAGAAGAAATAAGAGCAGTAAACTACACTTTCTTTTCATGATATTCAATGAGTTATTCAGGTTTAAAAATAATATTTGTTTCATATATAGCCATTAGCTACGTATGAAACAAATATACAGTTTTAATCCCTTTACAAACTAATTTTAAGGTAACTAAATTTACTTATTGGTAAATCGAAACCAGTTGAAATCAGCATATCCGTCTACACCTTCATCGGTAAGAGAGTAATTAAATAAAGCAAACCGATTAGCCGTCCAGGGTAATCCGAGTCCCATGGATAAAACATTACCTATAGGATGATAAGCGTATCCGTCGAGACTATAATAAAAGCGTGCCGTAAAATCCTTATCAGTAACCCGCGCACGT
>JBOFKE010000184.1:0-1737 GCA_051657185.1 Bacteroidales bacterium
AAAAATGATATTAACCAACGCAGATATACAGAGTTCTATGAAGGACTGCTACTGGCGGTCGATTCATTAAAACGCACAGATTACAACGTAAATCTGTATGTGTACGACTCATTCAATAAATCCTCCAAAGAGTTGCTTAATCAACCGGGCGTCGAAAATGCAGATCTTTTAATCGCAGCTCCTACAGGCAATCAGTTAAAAGATTTCTCGATCTATGCCGAGCAAAGTCATAAGTCCCTGATTCTGCCTTTCACGTCTAAAAACGATGAAATCGACAACAATCAGTTCCTTGTACAAATCAATACGCCTCAGGCTTATTTGTACGATGAAGTCATTAAGGAATTTATTCGCCGGTTTGGAAATAAACAAATTGTTTTCCTGGAAGAAACAGACAAAGAAGGAGCTAAAAAGGACTTTTGTATTGAATTAAAAAAAGCACTTCAGACGCGTCAGATTCCGTTTAAAGTTCAGACCTATCAGGCTGCTGATATTGAACTTCCCGGATTCGTAGCTGACGAGAAGCAAGAGTATGTCTTTATTCCTGAAAGATCAACATCCGATGGTTTAAAAATCGTATTACCGCTCCTTCAAGCTATGAAGAAGCTTAATCCGACATTAAACACGACATTGTTTGGCTATCCGGAATGGCAGACATTTGTCAATGATTACATCGAGGCTTTTTATGAGTTAAACACTTATATCTACTCTTCATTCTATGCCGATAATAATTCGCCATCGCTGAATCGTTTTTACACCAGATATAAGTCATGGTTCCACAAAGATATATTAAACACATATCCTAAATTCGGAGCACTGGGCTTTGATACCGGACTTTTCTTTTTACGCGATTATGCAAAATTCGGTGAGAAGGCTTTGAATGAGATTCAGCGCAAGCAGTTTGACGGAATTCATCATGGATTTTATTTTCAACCTATAAGTAGTAAAGGCGGACTGATTAATGAAAACATCTATTGGATTCATTACTCTCCTGATTTCTACATCACTAAGATTCAAATACATTAACTATGATGAGATCAATCATACTTATCGGAATATTATTCGTCTGTACAATAGGAATATCCGCACAGACAAAAAAATATATTCCCGAATATTATGTCGGAGCTAACGGAGGAATAACATTATCATCCATGCGCTTTCAACCCACAATTAAACAAGAGATGAAAATGGGAATGAAGGCTGGTGCTACTTTTCGTTACATTTCAGAGAAGCACTTCGGTATTCAGCTGGAGGCCAACTTTGCTCAATATGGATGGAAAGAGGCTCCTACTTATCAATATCCGAAACTGTACGAACGAACATTGAATTATGTCGAAGTACCGTTCTTGTCGCATATCTTTTTTAATATTAAAAAGACACGTATCTTTTTCAATCTTGGACCACAAGTCGCTTTGTTTCTAAACGACAAAGAGAAAAGCGAATACGAACCTAATGATTCAAGAGGCTACGGCAAAGCAGTAGAAAACAGATTTAATTATGGAATCTGCGGAGGTATGGGATTTGAATATAAAAGCAAAATCGGATCATTCGGAGTTGAAGGACGCTACTTCTTCAGTTTAGGCGACGTCTTCAATAATACGAAGAAAGATCCATTCGAAGCTTCTGCCCCACAGGTCATATCGGCTTCGGTCTATTATCTGATTCCGATTGGAAGAAAACAATAAAAAGAAAAGGCTGAATGAAAAAATCATTCAGCCTTTTCTTTCAATATCCATATCG
>JBOFKE010000185.1:0-7963 GCA_051657185.1 Bacteroidales bacterium
AATCAAACCTCTGCACGGGAATTGGAGAATACACTGGTAAGACCGATTCGCAATCAGCTTCTTCAAGTAGGAAGATTGCGTGATATCAGCAGTGAAACAAGAGACGGATCTGCAATTGTCAGGTTGAAATTTGATTTTGGTACAGATACTGATCTTGCATTTATTGAGGTTAATGAAAAAATAGATGCCTCAATGTCAAGGTTGCCGCGAGATGTTGAGCGTCCGCGTGTTGTTAAAGCAAGTGCTACGGATATACCTGTCTTTTGCTTAAATATCTCATTAAAAAATGACTCCGCTTATACTCAGACAAATGAAGGCTCATTTCTGGAGCTTAGCGAATTTGCCGAGTCTGTAATCAAACGTAGAATAGAGCAGTTACCTGAAGTTGCAATGGTGGATATTTCAGGGATTACGAAACAAGAGATAAGGATTATTCCCGATGAACGAAATATGGCAATGAGTGGTTTGTCATTGTCAGATCTTGAGTCAGCATTGGTGGGGAATAATATTGAACCCGGAAGTATGTCTGTACAGGATGGATATTATGTGTATAATATAAAAGTGATATCTCTGCTTCGGACCAAAGAAGACGTGGAAAACATTCTTATCCGTAAAGATAATCGTATCTTTAGAATGAAAGATATTGCACAGATTGATATCCGGGCAAAAGATATGCGCGGAGTGTCTGTGGCAGAAGGTAAGCAGGCCGTTACTTTAGCAATTATTAAACAGTCTGATGAAAGTATGACGAAGATGAAAGATGCTTTGAATAAAGTTACGGCATCTTTTGAAACGGAATATCCCGAAATGGAATTTACGATTACCCGGAATCAGACAGAATTGTTAGACTATACGATCTCAAACCTAAAACAAAATCTGATCATTGGGTTCATATTTATCTGCATTGTAGCAATCCTTTTTTTAGGAGACGTGAAATCTCCGTTTGTAATTGCTTTAAGTATGATTGTTTCTTTGATAATCAGCTTCTTATTCTTTTATTTATGTAATGTGTCTCTGAATATTGTATCATTATCGGGCTTGATACTTGCTTTAGGTATGATGATTGACAGTTCGATTATTGTGACTGAAAATATCACACAGTACAAAGATCAGGGTTATTCGCTGGACGAAGCATGTGATCTGGGTACGACAGAGGTAATTACTCCTATGTTAAGTTCTGCACTTACAACAATTGCTGTGTTTATCCCGCTTGTTTTCTTAAGTGGGATAGCAGGTGTGATCTTTTTTGATCAGGCATTTGCTGTGACCGTAGGGTTATTGGTTTCGTATTTTACAGGTATCCTGTTGCTTCCTGTCCTTTATAAATTGATTTATGGCAAAGTTTTCTTTAAAGGATCTCTATTGCCTAAAAGTATTCAGAAGGGAATCCACGGGAATTTTCTGGATAAAGCATATGAGGCTGGAATGGATTTTACATTTAAGCATAAAACATTAAATACAATCATATTTATTGCAGTAATACCATTATGCGTTTTCTTCTTTATGATTATAGAAAAGGAGCGTATGCCAGCACTCAAACAAACCGATCGTATGGCTTTTATTGAGTGGAATGAACCTATACCAATGAAGGAAAACAGAAAAAGGATAGATGAGTTGTTTCTAACTATTCATTCGGATCTGGTTGAAAACAATGGTTATATAGGTGAGCAACAATTCTTATTAAATAGGGATAGAAGTCTGACAACAAGTGAAGCTGAAATTTATTTCCGGGTAAATCAAACAGAACAAGTCAAAGATATTGAAACACGTATTCAGGCCTGGTTGAAAAATAAGTATCCGGAGGCAGCGGTGGAGTTTAATCCTCCGGCAAATCTGTTCGAACGTATATTTGAAACAGGCGAGGCTGAGTTAGTGACTGAGATGTATTATAAAAACAGGTCTTATGTACCGACTTCCGAAGAGATTAGAGTGGTTGGCGAACGTATTGAACGTGTGGCTAAAAATGAAGCCTCTAAAATTGCTTTTGCAAACCAGGTGAATATAACATTAGATAAAGAAAAACTTCTTTTATACAACGTGGATGTTGATTTAGTTCAAAAACTTCTGCGTACGGCAATGAAGGAGAATGAAGTAACTTTGCTCAGATCATTTCAGCAATTTATTCCGATTAATTTATCGGGTAAAACGAAAAGTATTAACCAGGTTGTTCATGAAACTCTCATACCCGTTCAGGACAGAAAAACAGGACAACGTTCTGAGATACCTTTATCAAGTATCTTGAAAATTGAGCCTGCAGAGGATGTTAAAACGATTACATCCGGAAAGAATGGAGAGTTTATTGGTTACAGTTTTACTGATGTAGCAGGTAAAGAAGAATTGATCACTTCAGTGAAAAATGAGTTTCTGGCAGATGAAAAATGGGATCTCCGTATGAGTGGAAGTTATTTTTCAAACAAGGAAATGATTAATGAAATGGTGATTATCCTATTTATCTCTATTTTATTGATGTATTTTATTCTGGCTGCACAGTTCGAAAGTTTTCTTCAGCCGTTAATCGTGCTATTGGAAATACCGATAGATATAGCTTTTGCTTTAATGCTATTATGGATCTGTGGTGATACGTTGAATCTGATGTCTTCAATTGGTATTATTGTGACTTGTGGTATAATAATAAATGACTCAATTCTGAAGATTGATGCAATCAATGAGTTGAGGAAGAAAGGAATGCCTATGATAGAAGCTATCCATACCGCCGGGCATAGGCGATTACGTCCGATCGTAATGACATCTCTGACAACCATATTTGCGATGGTTCCTGTATTATTTACTTCAGATATGGGCTCCGAGTTGCAAAAGCCCTTTGCGATAGCTGTAATCGGAGCAATGGGAATGGGAACACTCGTCAGTTTATTTATGATTCCTCTGGCTTATGATTTTATTTATGGACGAAAAGAAGGAAAACAAAATGCATAACAGAAATATATATATTATCTTTTTTGTTCTGTGGGTATGTTGCACAACGTTTGTGACAGCTCAGAATAAACCTATCGTACTTAGTTTGAATAAGGCGATAGAAGTTGCATCTGACAGTTCTTTGGATGCATTCAGGTATAAGAATCTATATCAGGCATATTATTGGCAGCATGTGGCTTACAAAGCAAATCGACTGCCAAGTCTGACACTCAACACGAATCCGATACAATTTTATCGTGATATTACGAAGCGATATGATTATGATCAGAATATAGATGTATATCGTGAGCAGCAAACAATATCCTCCTCTTTAAATCTAGCAATCAAACAAAACTTTGATTTAACAGGGGGTACTTTTTTTGTGGATTCCGAATTAGGGTATATGTATAATTTTGGAGATAATAAATATTCGCAGTTTAATACCGTGCCTATACGTATCGGATATGAGCAAAGTTTGATAGGATACAATGCTTTTCGTTGGGAGAAAAAGATTGAGCCATTAAAGTATGAACGTGCAAAAAAAGAGTTGATTTATAATTTAGAGGCAACATCTGAGAAAACCACCAATTATTTCTTTGAGTTAGCAATGGTTCAGGCTGAATTTGATTTAGCTAAAAAGAATCTCTCGACTACCGATACGCTATACCGCATAGGAGTGGAAAGACATAAAATTGCAGCCATTTCTCAAGCTGATCTGCTTACGCTGGAGTTAGATAAAATTAATGCTCAGAATACATTTCAAAATGCTGAAATTGCTTTGCGTAGGGCCATGTTTTCATTAGCGTCTTTTTTAGGATATGATAAAAATAGTCAACTGAAACTGATCATTCCGGGTAAGCCTACTTCGGTAGATCTTTCTGTTGAGAAAGCTCTTCAGTTGGCACGCGAAAACAATCCGAAGTTTTTACAGATGAGAGAGAGTCAGTTAGAAGCTGAAAGAGATGTCGATAAAGCCCGTAAAGAATCTATGTTTAATGCACGCGTGAACGCAAGTATTGGTCTGAATCAAGTGGCTGATAATTTTGGCAACGCTTATCGGGATCTGCTTCAGCAAGAAATTGTAGGCTTAAATATATCTATACCTTTGATAGACTGGGGCGTAAGGAAGGGACGTCATAATATGGCTAAAAATAACCTGAACGTATTGAAGATTTCAAATAAGCAAGAAGAGTTGCAGCTGGAAGAAGACTTAATCATGACAGTAGGGGATTTTAATATTCAACAAAAAATGATTCAAAGTGCTGAAAATGCGTTAGACCTTGCTACACTTGCTTACGATGCCACTAAAAAACGATTCCTGATCGGTAAAGCTGATGTAAACAGTTTGACTCTTGCTCAAAAGCGGGAACAAGAGGCTCAGCAAAACTATATTCGTTCATTAAAAAATTACTGGGTGAGCTATTTCAAAATCCGAAAGCTGACGTTGTTTGATTTCGAGACTGGTTTATCGTTATCCCGTAATTTTGATTATAAGATTGGATTGGAATAGCAGCATGGAACAAAAACGTAAAATATCATCATTTACCTGGATTGTACTCTTTCTTGCATTTGCCTTGGTAGGTCTATCGTTCTTACCTCTGCTCCCGGTCAAACTGGCACCTTCGCAAGTGTTGCCTTCTTTGAGCGTTTCGTTTACTATGAATGGCAGTTCTTCGCGAATAGTGGAGATAGAAGTAACATCGAAGCTGGAGTCTATGCTGGCTCGGATGAAAGGGGTTAAGAGCATTGAGTCAACTTCGGGAAATGGATGGGGGAGAGTAGATATATCATTTGACAAGCATACATCAATGGATATGGCGCGTTTTGAAGCGTCCACGATTGTTCGTCAAATGTGGCCCCTTATGCCGGCTAACGCCACTTATCCGGTTGTATCTGTGCGTAGACCCGATGAAAAAGCTAACAGACCATTTCTTACATTTACAATTAATGCACCCTCGACGCCTCTCGAAATCAGTCGTTATGTAGATAACTCTATAAAGCCTGAACTTCTGAAGATTCCGGGTATATATTCGATAGACGTGTCAGGCGCTCAACCTATGCAATGGAGTATCACTTATGATAATAATCTGCTTAAACAGCATGGACTGACTGTCGGTCAGATAAAAGATGCGATTGCTAAGCATTATAAAAATAGTTTTATTGGAGTTGCATCGCTAACTGATAACGACCCGAATCAGATTCGGGTTGTTTTAAAACAAGATAACGAAGAGGATAAGTTTGATCCATCATCTATATGGTTAAGAGATAAATCAGACAATTTGCTGTCACTGGATCAGTTAGTTAAAGTGCAGCATGAAGAAGTGCAACCCCGAAGTTACTTCAGAATAAACGGTATGAGCGCTGTTTATTTGAATATTACAGCGGAAGAGCAAGCTAATCAGTTGCATATCGGCGATCAGATTAAGACTTTGATTGATCAGTTAAAACAGGATTTACCTCAAGGATTTCAAATATATACAAGCTATGATGCAACGGAATTTATTGGTAAAGAATTACATAAGATTTATGTGCGATCAGGATTTACGATTCTTATTCTATTGTTGTTTGTGCTTTTGATTACACGCAGTTGGAAATATTTATTTCTGATTGTTGTTAGTCTTATTGTTAATCTATCCATTGCGTTTATTATGTACTGGATGCTTGGACTGGAGATTCAGCTATATTCGTTAGCGGGTATAACCATTTCTTTAAGTCTGATCATCGATAATACAATCGTAATGACCGATCACTTGCTTCATAGAAAGAATTTAAAAGCCTTCTTGTCTATTCTGGCAGCGACGTTGACAACAATCGGGGCACTGATGATCGTTTTCTTCCTGGACGATGAGGTGAGATTAAATCTTTTGGATTTTGCAGCTGTAGTAATCGTTAATCTTTTTATTTCACTCTTTGTAGCGTTGTTTTTTGTACCTGCTTTTATAGAGAAAATAGAACTTTCATTGCATAGAAAATCAACGAAACGAAATAAAAAAGTACGCTTTTCATGGATGCAAAATAGACGCGTGTCAGTATATTTTACAAGACTGTATGCAAAAGTGATTTCTTTTCTCGTACGATTTCGGTTGGTAGCAATGATCTTGCTTCTTTTTGCATTTGGACTACCTTTGTTTTTATTACCTGAGAAACTAAATGAGGACCAGTCCGGTTCAGAATTATATAATAAGACAATAGGCTCTTCGTTTTATAAGGATAAAATTCGTCCGTATCTGGATCCTGCAACCGGGGGGACATTACGTCTTTTTGTGAAAAAGGTTTATGAAGGAAGCTATTTCAGCAGAAACGAAGAAGTTGTCTTGAGTATTTATGCTAATATGCCTAATGGAACCACATTAGAGCAAATGAATCGGTTGGTGGAAAAAATGGAGGCTTATTTAAGCCAGTATAAAGAAATCAAACAGTTTCAGACATCGGTTTATAATCCAAACAGAGCTGGTATTCAGGTTTACTTCAAACCGGAATTTGCTCACTCAGGCTTTCCGTATGTCTTAAAGTCTGGTGTCGTATCTCATGCCTTAACACTGGGAGGAGGAAGTTGGGGTGTATATGGTTTGCAAGATCAGGGATTCTCTAATGATGTCAGAGAGTCGGCGGGCAATTACCACATAGAGATGCGTGGCTATAATTATGATGAATTATATGCTCATGCAGAACGTTTGCAGGCAATGCTACTTGAGCACAGACGTATTAAGGAAGTCTTTATTAATTCGCAAATGAGTTACTGGAAGGATGATTATCGCGAATTTGTTCTTTCACCGGATAGAGAATTGCTGGCAAATTCAAATCTGTCACCTTATGAATTGTTCTCGGCCATTAATCCGATCTTTGGAAAAGATGAGTATGCAGGTCAGGTGATAGTCGATAAAGAACCGGAGTCTGTAACATTATCGTCTAAACAGCGTTCGGAGTATGATTTATGGAATATGATGAATGTAGAGATGAGTGTCGGCGATAAGAAATTCAAACTTGGAGATCTGACAGCAATCGAAAAGTTGCAGTCCCCAAAAGATGTAAATAAGATTGATCAGCAATATCGTATTTATTTGCAATATGAATATATCGGATCAATGGTAGGAGGTAATAAGGCACAGGAAAAAACGCTGGATGCTTTTTTGCCAACTTTGCCAATGGGTTATTCTGCTAAAGGGAGTGCCTATCGCTGGAGTTGGAAAAAAGAGAAAAAGCAATATTTCTTGTTGTTTCTGATTATCGTAATTATATTCTTTACGACTGCAATCTTATTTAATTCACTAAAACAACCGGTAGCTGTTTTATGTGTTATACCAATATCTTATATCGGAGTGTTTTTGACGTTCTATTATTTCAAGCTTAATTTTGATCAGGGAGGTTTTGCGTCCTTTATCTTATTATGTGGATTGACTGTCAATGCTTCTATTTATATTATTAATGAATATAATAATTTGCAGGAGCATTTTCCTCATCTGACATCGCTACAATTGTATATTAAAGCTTGGAATGCAAAAATTATTCCTATATTTTTGACAATTATTTCTACTATATTAGGTTTTGTTCCTTTTCTGATAGGTAGTCAAAAGGAAGGATTCTGGTATCCGCTTGCGGCAGGAACGATAGGTGGATTGTGCTTTTCGATTCTCGCAATTTACTTTTTTCTTCCTTTGTTTATTGTGAAGAAAAGGGATTGATCTGTTTTAGTTTATAATCTTATTTTCCATCAAATACACAAATGATATTTTTATGAAACAATTATTATTATTGAGCTCAGTGGCGACTTTAGCAGTTGCATGTTCATCTTCACCGAAGGGATATTCCATTACGGGGAATATTGGAAATGATCAAATGAATGGTCAGACAGTTTATCTTTACGATTTGGCTAAAGGCGAACGCATTGATAGCACAATAGTTGATAGTTCAACTTTTGTTTTTAAAGGAACTGTGGAAACACCATCAATCTATCAGGTTCAGGTAGGACGAGGTGGAGCCGTTATTATAGCAGAAAATGCACCTGTGCAAATTGATTTCTCTCAGCAACCTACAAGTATTAAGGGTGAAG
>JBOFKE010000186.1:0-5029 GCA_051657185.1 Bacteroidales bacterium
GCATTCGGGCCATCGATATTAACTGCACAGGCCATACCTCCTACAAGGAAGTTCGGGTGAGGGTTCTTACCTCCGAAGATGGTTTGGATTTTTACAATTTCTTTTTGTATATCCAATGCTTCGAGGTAGTGAGCCACAGCAATCAGGTTAACGGCAGGTGGTAGTTTATAGGCCGGATGTCCCCAATAGGCATTTGAGAATATATTGAATTGTTTGGATTCAACAAACTTTTTGATTTTTTGCTGTACTTCAGTGAAATAACCGATAGAGTTCTTAGGCCATGCCGACATGTTTTGTGCAATGGCAGCAGACTCTTTCGGATCAGCTTTTAGTGCAGATACGACATCTACCCAGTCCAGAGCCTGTAATTGATAGAAGTGGGTGATATGATCCTGCATAGTTAATGCGCCCAACATAAGATTACGTACCATTTCGGCATTAGGAGGGACAACAATACCGAGAGCATCTTCGACTGCACGAACAGATGTCAGTGAGTGCATAGACGTACATACGCCACAAACACGCCCAACATAAGCCCATACATCTCTCGGGTCTCTGTTCTGTGCAATTATTTCGATACCACGGACCATTGTTCCTGTACTGAAAGCATCAACGATTTTACCATTTTCGATATCGGCTTCGATACGTAAATGGCCTTCAATACGGGTTAAGGGGTCAACAACGACTTTCTTTATCATGATTTAATGTTTTGCAGGTTGTCAAATTAGTTTTTGGGTTCGTCAGAAGGTTTATCCGGTCGATAACCTCCGCCCAGATAGGTAAGCTGATCTTTGCGTATCTGATCAATCTTCTTATTCAGATTATCCATACGTTTGCCCAGTTCGCCACAATATTCCTGATTGTCTTCAACATTCAAGCTTATATCATCGGTCCGGTTTTTAATCAGACTCCGTTTCTGAATATTCGTAACGATTGCATGAGCAGCAACACCTCCTAAGGCTACAGCAGTTAAACCGGCACCGATTTTAGTTGCCGTAGTTTCGATACCGAATCCTTCGATAGCCGGTAAAGTGGCATAGAGCGGTCCGTTGTCCCAGAAGTTAGGTTCGGCACAACCGATACATCCATGTCCCGACTGTATCGGATAACTGACATTATTGTTCCATTTAATGATTGCACAGGAGTTATACGTATTTGGTCCTTTACATCCCATTTTATAAAGACAGTATCCTTTTTTTGCATTTTCGTCATCAAATGATTCGACGAACAGACCTGCATCATAACAAGGTCTTCTATAACAGGTATCATGAATACGTCTGCCATAGAAAACTTTCGGACGACCTGTATTATCCAGTTCGGGAAGTTTATCAAAAGTAAGATAATAGGTAATGACACCCGCCATTACATCAGCAATAGGAGGGCAACCCTGTACGTTAACGACCGGTTTACCCGGATTCAGTTTATGTACGGGCATGGCTTGTGTAGGATTCGGTTTTGCAGCCTGAATACATCCGGAACAAGCACAGTTACCCCAGGCTATGATTGCTTTGGCTCCTTTGGCTCCTTCATCAAAAATTTGTTTAGCACTTTTACCGGCTATGGTACAATAGCCCGGACTACCAAGTGGTATAGCACCTTCAACGACCATCAGATAATTTCCGTAATTTTCCTTCATCGCTTCAGTACGTACCCATTCAGCCTGCTCACCGGCAGCAGCCATAAGTGTATCATCGTATTCAAGAGAAATAAGTTCGAGTAGAATTTCTTCAATAATAGGATGAGATGCACGTAAGAATGATTCGCTACAGCAAGTGCATTCCTGAAAATGATACCATAGGACCGGCAGGCGCGGTTTGGTTTCCAATGCCTCTACGATTTGTGCGACACCTGTACTCTGAAGTCCCAATAATCCGCCCATAAGTCCGCAGAACTTAAGGAACTGGCGGCGGGAATAACCCTTCGCCATGAGCTCTTCATAAAATGTTTTGCCCTTTTTATTCATACCTGATATGTATTATATTATACTCATTTATTATTTAACAGATTCGAGGAAGTTGTTCACCCGATAGCACCTCTACAATCCGCTTACCGCCGAATGCAGATTGCAGGTAGACGCGATGTGCAGGATCAGGTATAACTTTTCCGATAGTCATGGCATCAGCACCATGTTCGCTATTCCTGATTATTTCCAATGCCTGTTTTTCATGTTCTTCGGGAACGAAGACCAATAATATTCCTTCATTAGCAATATAAAGCGGATCAAGTCCTAAAAGTTCACAAGCGGATTCAACTCCTTTGCTTACAGGCAGGGCTTCTTCATTGATTTCAATGCCAACACCCGCAGTATGTGCGATCTCATTGAGTGTGCTCGAAAGACCTCCGCGTGTAGGATCTCTGAGAACCTTTGTCTGAGGAATATGTTTGAGCAGATTCCGTACAATCTCGTTTAAAGATCTGGTATCGCTTTTTATATCTGTTTCAAAGCCCAGACTGTTGCGTGTGGATAATACACAGATACCATGTTCGCCTATTCTTCCGGTAACGATAACGGAATCACCGTGCTTGACATTTTTTGGAGACAAAGCGACTGATTGCGGAATAGAACCGATACCGGACGTATTAATATATATCTGATTGCCATGGATGCGCTCAACTACTTTGGTATCGCCTGTGACGATTTTAACATTAGCTTTGCGTGCAGCATTGGCTATCGATTGTACGATTTTCTTTAAGTCATTGATTGCAAAGCCTTCTTCAATAATAAATCCGACAGATATATACTGAGGAACGGCACCACTGCATAAAAGGTCGTTGACTGTTCCGTTAACAGCTAATTCGCCAATATCTCCACCAGGGAAGAAAACGGGATCAACGACAAATGAATCGGTAGTAAATGCGATTCGTCCCTCCGGCATTGCAATTTGAGCACTATCGTGTTCCTGTTCCAGAATATCATTTTTAAAAGCAGGATAAAAAATGGTTTCGATAAGCTCCTGTGTTAATTTACCACCACCACCATGAGCCAATTGAATATGCTCACGTTCCTGTACAGGTATGGGACATGTAATTGTGTTCATTCAGAGTTATTTATATTTATAGTAAGCGGCGCAAACTCCTTCTGAGGATACCATAGCAGCACCTAACGGGGATTCGGGTTTGCAAGCTTTTCCAAAATGAGGGCAGTTAACGGGTTTGGCAATTCCTTTCATAATATCACCCGCAATGCATCCATCATCTTTTATTAAACATTTGTTTTTTATAGAATAACGTTTTAGCGTGTCAAAAGATTTATATTTCTCCTTTATTTTGAATCCGCTTGCGGATAAACTCCCCAATCCGCGCCAATTTTGGTTGGAAGGTTCGAATATTTCATCTAAAATGATACGTGCTTTCTGATTTCCTTCTTCGGGGACCATGCGGGAGTAAGCATTATGCACAGAATAATCGGCTTCCTCAAGCTGCCTGATATTGGTGTAAATACCATATAATATATCTACAGGTTCGAAGCCGGTAACACTGATAGGTATCCGGTAGCTACGGGATAATCTGTGATAGTCAGATAGTCCGGTAATACTGCATACATGTCCGGCAGCTAAAAGTCCGTCTACAGAAAAATCCGGTAGCGCAAACAAATGTTCGAGTACCGGAGGAACTGCAAAGAGAGCTGTGAGCAGTGACAGATTTTGAATATTTCGTTTGTATGCCTCATAAACTACCTGTGCGTGTACAGGAGCAGTCGTTTCGAATCCGATAGCAAAAAGAATGACTTCGTGTGAGGGATTCTCCATTGCTGTTCTTAGGGCATCAAGCGGCGAATACATAATTCTGATATCAGCTCCTAAGGATTTGGCCGTCAGCAGATCGTATTTGCTTCCGGGGACCCGCATCATATCTCCGAATGTTGAGATAACTACATTCTTGTTGTTAAGAGCCAATTCAATAGCTGTGTCTATTGTATCGGCAGGCGTAACGCAAACGGGACACCCAGGTCCGTGTATCAGAGATATTTCGGGCGGAAGCATCTCTTCGATACGATAACGAGCAATAGCATGAGTCTGTCCTCCGCAAGTATCCATTATTTTCCAGGGGCGGGTCGTTATTTTACGTATAGCAGAGACTAATTGCATTCCATAACTTGCATCCCGATAAATTTCTTTTTGATTCATAGTCTGTAGTTTATTGTTCTAAATCGCCTACTGCGATAAGAGCCTGACGAGTCAATTCTGCTTCTTGCTCGTCTATAACAGAAATAGCCATTCCCGCATGAGCGAGAACATAATCGCCCTCAGTGGCATCTATCCATGCAATGCATATATTTTTCCGGATACCGCCGAAATCGACTAAGGCTTCCTGAAGGAAGTCGTCGGATTCAATAATTTGTATAATTTTTCCGGGTATAGCTAAACACATAGTTGTTAATTTTTTCTTTTTGAACAAATCTTTATAATACTTTGTTCAGACAATAGTTAATTAGGAAATAGAATCAAATCAGAAGGATTGAATGAATCTTAAGCAATATGAAATAGAAATAAGGGGGTTAGTACAGGGAGTAGGCTTCAGACCTTATGTGTATAAACTTGCAACCGAAATGAATCTGAAAGGATATGTCAATAATGATTCCAGGGGTGTGAATGTCTTTCTGGAAGCATCAGTCTCCGATAAAGATAAATTCGTTAAACGTCTGTATGCAGAAAAACCAGATGTAGCTGAAATAGCTGCTGTAAATGTACGGGAATCAGAAATGAATCTATCCACGGATATATTTTATATTGCACCAAGTAAAGAACTTTCTGCTGATGTGACGAGAGTCAGTCCCGATATTGCTGTCTGTGAAAAGTGTATGCATGATTTTCAGCATCAGGAACATCGGGCCAGTTATCCTTTTATAAACTGTACACATTGCGGTCCACGCTTTTCCATAATAAAATCAATACCTTACGATCGTCCCTGCACAACAATGAATGAGTTTAAAATGTGCGAGATCTGCGAATCTGAATATACGGATCCGTCAGACAGACGTTTTCATGCTCAGCCTGTTGCGTGTAATCATTGCGGACCTTCTTACAAA
>JBOFKE010000187.1:0-3738 GCA_051657185.1 Bacteroidales bacterium
TCATTACGCGGATTGAGCAAATCATTATAATCCTGATCGACGACACTGATCTGAAGTTCTACGGGGGTCATATCCCATTCCATTGACTCTTCTTTGTCACATGCTGTAAGCAGGAAAAAAAGGGATAAAAAAGAAATAAGGTGTTTGTGTTTCATGTCTTGATATTTATAGGTTTGATGCAAAAATAATTAAATATTTTATAAAACCTACTTCTATTCCTCTAAATCAGAATGTAAGCACACGATATCCCCTTTTGAGATAATTCGCCAAAGGAATACCCATCGGAAGCACTTCATAGCCTAACTGTTTCAACTGATCAGTCACACCATAAGCATTCGCACAGGCAACACAAGCCTGTATTTTTACGCCATCTGCTTCCATCGAGCGAAGTTTCTCCTGAAGTTCTTTGTTCTCTGCTATAAGCTTCGCCGACGGCCCCCAAATCACTAATGTAACATCCGAAAACCATTGATTCTTTTGTGCTGCATGAGGAAACATAAGCGCTACACGTTCGGCAAGCATCGGATCATCACTGCTCCATACAAGAACTAATTTATTATTATTAGCTGCATGAACCATCGTTGCCAACTGAGCCAGCACTTCATCAGGATTAGCCCGATGTTTATAATCAGGATTTACATAAGCGTAACGTATTATACCCTTTTGATCTATGATATAAGTGGCCGGAACAGGTAATTCACCTTTTTCATTACCATTGTAGTCACTTAGACCGAATCCTTTCTCGTAGGCTTGAACCGTTTCTTTATTAAGTTGAAATACCAGATCATATTTTCGGGCGACATTGTTGTTTATATCTGATAATACAGCAAACGGGAGCTTATTATCCGCTGCAGTAGAAGCCGTTTTATCGGGTAACTCGGGAGAAATAGCCAGAAAAGTAGCACCCAAATCGCTAAATTCAGTTGATTTTTCAGCTAATGATTTCAAAGCCAGATTGCAATAAGGACACCATCCTCCCCGATACCAGGTAAGAACGACAGGTCCTTTTTTAAGTAACGAATACAGAGTTACCGGATTCCCATTCTGATCATTAAGGGTAAACTCCGGAGCTTTATCCCCTACCCGCAACCCCTGTTCTACTGCTTGAGCAGATAGAGTAAAAGAATGAATAGCTGTCATAATCAACACCATTACAATTGATAATTTTTTCATCATAGATATTCTTTAATTGGTTATATATTCAAAAAAGGACGAACATTGTGGCACTTATATGTATATAGTCGTTAAGAGTGGGGGAATCCTGACAAATTTCTGAAGTTTTATTTTCCAGATTCTCGAAAAAACTTGTAATATTGAGCAACATAGTCTAATGAAGAATTGAAATTCTAATTATTTAATTCATTGTCTTTATGCACGAACCTAAATCAACGATTACAAACAAACAACTGGAAAGCTGGATTGATGAACACTCTTCCTTTTTATTAAATCGCGCCTATTCCCTTTTATCGGTAAAGGAAGATGCGGAAGATGTCGTTCAGGAGGTATTTTTATCTTTATACCAGTCTGCTGATTCTTTCGAAGGTCGAAGCTCTGTGCGTACCTGGTTAACGGCTGTATTGCATAACAAAATTGCGGACCTCTATAAGCATAAGTATAAATCGACACAAACTTCTTTTCAATCCATTTTTGACAAGCATGGTGAATGGAAAGAGGAACAAATACCTGTAGATTGGGGAGATGAGGACGAGCTGATTAATGATCCGGAATTCAATCATGTTTTTGGCGGATGTATCAATAAACTTCCGACCCAATGGAAAATCATTGTAAGCGAAGCATATTTCTCGGAGAAAAAAGCTTCTGATATTTGCGTTTATCTGAATATTACGCAAAGTAATTATTGGAAAATCTTACAACGCAGCCGTATTCAGTTAAGAAAATGTCTGGATATAAACTGGTTTAAAACTCTATAAAATACCAATATGTATAAAGATATTATCCATTTCTTCGTATTATCTTGTCATAAAGCAACCTATCTGATGGAGAAACGAATGCATACTAAACTTACTCTGATCGAAAGAATCCAGATCGGAATGCATTTGTCTTTATGTGGCTATTGTAAAGAGTACGAAAAAGATGCTGTCATTATAGATAAGGCTATCCGAAAAATAGCTACAGATAAAAAGGATCATTTGCCTGAGGCATTTACGAAAGAAGAAGTCAGTCAGGTTAAACAGCGTATCCTTGATCAGATCAGAAGTCAGGAGACTAAATGATAAGGCCAAATATAAAAAAAAACGGAGTCGCAGATTTATGCCTGCAACTCCGTCATCGACGACATTGGTCTATAGAAAAAAACAACCTACTCTATAAACGATTTATTTGATCGTCTCTGCCAGAATTTTATCCAGCTCTTTTGCCTGAAAACCTTTGGCAACAATATTTCCTTGTGGATCTACCAATACAAAGAATGGGATAGAGTTAAACGAATAAAGTTTTGACACACTTGCCCCCGCATCATTTGTGCGCACTTGCGGCCAGTTTAACTCTTTACTTTTAACCGCTTTCTCCCATGCTGCCTGATTTTTATCCAGTGACACTCCTAAGATTTCGAATCCTTTGGATTGATATTTTGAATAAGCTTCTTTCAAAAAAGGAACTGCTGCATGACATGGAGGACACCAGGATGCCCAGAAATCAATCAGGACATACTTTCCTTTAAAATCTGCTAATCCGACTTTTTTACTTGTGCCTAATTCATTATACGAAAATTCCGGTGCTTTTACGGTCTGCGCTTTTAAGTCACCTGCGTGGTATGTCGCTATAACAATCAAAGCCAACATACCCAAAATTCTTTTCATTGCTTTCATCGGGTTCTATTTTTGAGTTTATAAAAAGTTATTTACCAGTGATCCATTCAATAATAACCGGATCATCAGGACGTGTCTTAGGAGAAATCGCTTTATAGATTGATCCGTCGGGGTTAATCAGATATTTCTGAAAATTCCAAGCTACTTCTGAATCTTCTTTTCCGTTTAGACTTTTAGAAGTCAACCATTCGTATAAAGGAGCCTTATCTTCCCCTTTTACCTTAATCTTAGACATCATCGGAAATGACACACCAAAGTTAAGCGTACAGAATGATTTAATTTCTTCGTTAGAGCCTGATTCCTGTTCTTTAAAATCGTTAGACGGAAAAGCTATAATCTCAAACCCTTTATCCTTATACTGCTCATAAATGGCTTGTAATTGCTCATATTGAGGTGTAAGTCCACACGCTGAAGCTACATTAACGATCATTACTTTCTTACCTTTCAATGATGACAAATTAAAAACTTCTCCGTCAATGGTCTCTACTTTGTAATCATATATTGATTTAACGCTTCCCTGAGCACGGAGACTTACCGTTGTCAATAGTGATAAGATAAACAATGCAAATAAACTTCTTTTTGTTACAAATGATAATAAAACAGATCTGCTCATAAGTATTATAATTTCATTAGTTAGTGATTACATACCGGAGACTGATTCCGGTTATTTAATTATATAGTCTTCGAAAGATGTAAATCCTGACAAAACGATCCACTTTTTTTTGAAAAAAGAGAGGGGACCCATCCGGGCTCCCTCTCTCTACGATAAAACATAACTCACATACTCTATTTAATAGAGTTAATATGCTAAACAGCATTCCTCTTCTACGTTTTCTTTTGGCATATTTTCGAATAAGAACTCTACTTCACCTGTATCCAGATGATGATAAGCAGCTACAAATCCGATTTT
>JBOFKE010000188.1:0-9237 GCA_051657185.1 Bacteroidales bacterium
ATCGGTCTGTTATGTCAATATGATACTTTTATGAATAAACGAACATGATTTTTTAAACTTAAAAACTTTAGGAGGATTATATTATGTTACCTTCAAGAGAAGAGCCCCAAGGATGGTAATCAGATGGATTCTTAAAAAAGAATTGCTTGCACCGATAGGGAAAAAACTAATAGAAGTAAAATAACTAAGTTTTTCGTATGTAAAACGCATAAAACAGTTGTTTTTGTCTGTTTTATGCGTTTTTTGTTTTGAGATACTAGCATGTATAAACTATCTAATTGTCGGTTATATTAGTAAATATAGATTATTATTGCTTATATATGGGTTTATGTATATTAATATGATATTGTATAGTGGTGTATTGAATTATTTTGTATTTTCCCTAATCGCTCAGAATCGCATGAAATATTTCTACTGTACATTTGATCACAAAGAACGCAAGGATTTGCTATTTAAGATTAAGGAAAATGACTTTATAGGTGAAAATAAAATCAAATCGTAATGAAAGAGGAGGGAGGTAAAAAAGAAAGAGACTATCCTAAACACAGGATAGTCTCTTTTATGATAAAATAAATAAGAATTATTTATTTAATTCTTGTTCCATAGCATCGTATTCTTTAGTCATATCTAATTTATAATAGATAGAACGAAGAACAATCATGTAGCTTCTTTCAGTTGGGTTAAGCTCATGAGCTTTTTGGAAGTAAGGAATTGCTTTTTCGAACATAGGGTTCAATAAAGCTTTTTCAGCTTCGTATTTTTTATTGTCTCTGATTTGAGAAACTTCTTCATCTTTAGCAACAGCTTGGTTGTAGTAAACACGACCAATATTGTTATAAGTTTCTGCATTGTTAGGATCAACTTTTTCAGCTTGTTGGAAAGCAGCTAAAGCACCTTGAATATCTTTTTGCTCTTCAAGAATAGCTCCTTTAACGTTGTAATAGTTAGCATTGTTTGGATCTAATTTGACAGCTTCATCCAAATAAGCAATAGCTTCGTTCATTTTTCCAGTTTTCAAATACATATTGATCAGATTCTGGATGAAGTAAGGCTCGCTAGGATATCTTTTAGCACCTTCTTGTAAAGTGTTAACTAACTGTGTAGTATCTTGTTGTTTCTCATATTCGAAACAAAGGAATTGAAGCAATTCGTTTCCTTTATATTCGTCATTTTTGAAACGCTCAAGAGTAGAGATTGCTAATTTAGAATCTTCAGACTGAACAGCCATCAAACAAGTGTAATACTTAATATCTTTCATCAAAGTGTCTTTTGCCCATTCGATGTCTTTCATCATAGGGTTGTTAGGCAACTCAGTGTAAGTGTTGAATAACTCGTAAGCTTTTTTGTAGTCTTTCTGATCATTAAAGTAAACACCACCATTGATGAAGTTAGGATAAATACTTGTCAGATCAGCAGTCATTTTCTTCACAAATTTAGGTTTCACTTTCCCTTTTTCATCAGGAAGCTGATCTAAATCATAAGCTTTAGTGTAGTAGTTGTACATGTTCAATAAAGAATTGTACATTACTGCATCATTAGCTTGTTGTTGAAGAAGCGTTTTGTTACGCTCTGCTTCGAATTGCTTAAGCTGAATATAACCTGCAACATAAAATGTTTTTGCTTCTTTGTCTGTTTCAGGGTTTTGCATAGCAGCATCAATTAAATTGATAGCTTCGCCAAACTTAGGTTTCTCAGCATTTGCTTCAGATAAGGCACTGCTAACGTTCTTTTTTTGAGCAAATCCAACACTTGCTACAAGGCAAAGAGCAGCCAATAAAGACACCTTTTTCATAGAATATTAATTAGTTATGTTTTTAGAATAAAGACATTTGAGACTTTTCATCCTTGTCGTTCTCATTTGAAGTTTCTTCTGTTTGTGTTATATTTTCTGGAGATGGATCTATTGGTTGATCAACATTTACGTTTTCTACCAACATTTCTTCATCTTCTTCAGTCATAACTTTACATACAGATGCAATTTCATCGTTACGTTTTTCAAGGTTAATTAATCTAACTCCTTGAGTAGCACGTCCCATTACACGCACATCTGCAACTTTCAAACGAATCGTGATACCTGATTTATTGATAATCATCAAATCATTATCATCGGTTACATTTTTAATGGAAACCAGTTTACCAGTTTTATCAGTGATGCTCATTGTTTTAACACCTTTACCACCACGCTTAGTGATACGGTAGTCACTTACAATGCTTCGTTTACCATAACCTTGTTCAGAAACAACCATGATTGTTTCACTGTATCCATCATTTTCTGTTATTTCGACAGATTTAATGATTTCATTTTCAGTTTCCACGATTTCAACATCTACTGTTTCCTCGATGATCTCTTCAATATCAGCTTCATTCAGATCATTATCGTTATAGATAGGTGCCGGTGCAAGACTTTCGATTGTGATCATACCGATAACTTCATCCTGAAGATCATCTAATGACATACCTCTTACTCCGGTAGCATTACGACCCATAACACGTACACCGCTTTCGTGGAAACGAATAGCACGTCCGTTTTTGTTAGCCATAATGACTTCGTGATTACCATTTGTCATACGAACCTGAATAACCTGGTCGTCTTCACGAAGAGTAATCGCATTTACACCATTCTGACGTGGACGAGAGTATGCTTCAAGTAATGTTTTCTTGATAACACCCTGTTTTGTACAGAACAATAAATAGTGCTTACTATTGAATTCTGGATCTTGTAAACCTTTAACACGAATGAATGCATTAACGCGGTCATCGCTTTCAATATTTAAAAGATTTTGGATCGCACGGCCTTTAGCGTTTTTAGTACCTTCCGGTATTTCATAAACTTTTAGCCAGTAACAACGACCTTTCTGTGTAAAGAACAACATCGTATTATGCATAGAAGCAGGGTAGATGTATTCGATAAAGTCTTCGTCACGTGTGCTGCCTCCTTTAGAACCTACACCACCACGATTTTGAGCGCGGAACTCTGTTAGCGGAGTACGTTTAATATATCCCATATGAGAAATAGTGATTACCATTTCATCATCTGAGTAGAAATCTTCCGGATTGAATTCTTCAGAAGAATAAACAATTTCAGATTTTCTTTCGTCACCGAATTTTGTTTTCACTTCAAGCAATTCGTCTTTGATAATGTTCATACATAGAACATCGTCAGTAAGAATTCGGTTCAAATAGTCAATTAAGGCTTTAATTTCTTCGAATTCCTTGCGTAATTTATCCATCTCAAGACCTGTCAGCTGTCTCAGACGCATATCTACAATAGCACGAGATTGGATATCGCTTAGTTCAAAGCGTTCCATCAAGTGAGCGATAGCTTCATTTGGTGTAGATGATTCTTTAATAATGCGGATCACCTCATCAATATTATTAACAGCGATAATCAATCCTTGAAGGATATGAGCACGCTTTTCAGCTTCACGAAGTTCGTATTTCGTACGTCTGATAACTACTTCATGACGGTGTTCAACGAAAGCCTGAATCATATCTTTCAGATTCAAAAGACGTGGACGACCTTTGATCAAAGCGATATTATTAACGCTGAAAGACGTTTGCAACGCACTTTGTTTGAATAATGTATTCAATACGACATTTGAGTTGGCATCTTTCTTAATATCAATTACGATACGCATACCCTGACGGTCAGACTCATCATTGATATTAGAAATTCCGTCGATCTTCTTATCATTAACCATATCGGCAATGTTTTTAATAAGATCGGCTTTATTGATCATATATGGAATTTCAGTCACGACAATTTTTTCACGTCCGTGATCATCCATCTCAATTTCTGCTTTAGCACGCATAATAATGCGCCCACGACCAGTTTCGTATGCTTCCTTAACGCCGGCATATCCATAGATATAAGCGCCTGTAGGGAAGTCAGGAGCCTTGACATAACGCATCAAGCCAGAAATATCAATTTCTCTATCTTCGATGAATGCTATCGTAGCATCAATCACCTCAGATAGATTGTGAGGAGGCATATTAGTAGCCATACCAACAGCAATCCCGGAAGCTCCGTTAACTAATAAGTTAGGAATACGTGTAGGTAAAACTACAGGCTCTTTCAGCGTATCATCAAAGTTCAGTTGGAAGTCAACTGTATCTTTATCGATATCACGAAGCATCTCTTCTGCGATTTTACTTAAACGAGCCTCTGTATAACGCATCGCAGCAGGACTATCACCATCAACAGACCCGAAGTTACCTTGTCCGTCAACTAATGTGTAACGTAAAGACCAGTCCTGAGCCATACGTACAAGAGCCATATATACTGATGAATCACCGTGTGGGTGGTATTTACCTAAAACCTCACCGACAATTCTCGCACATTTCTTGTATGGTTTATCGGCAGTATTGCCAAGTTCATTCATCCCAAACAAAACTCTTCGGTGAACCGGTTTAAAACCGTCCCTAACATCTGGAAGAGCACGAGAAACAATAACCGACATCGAATAATCGATATAGGCTGTTTTCATCTCGTCTTCGATGTTTATTTTGATAATTCTGTCTTGATCAATCATTTATGTTTGTAATTTGAATTTTCTAAATAGAATACTATTCTATTACTTATAAAATAGTGCACTAAATTACTACTTTTAATTGAAGTACGAAATAAGATTGTTAAAAAAACGACTTTGAGATACTAAATAAATAATTGCCGCAGGTGCGATATATAGAGAGATAAGGGGATATTGATGATGTGAATAGGATTTCGGGAAGAATTGAAAAATAATGATAAAGATATAGATATAAGTAATCAAAGCTAAATTAAAAGAAAAAAGGTACGACTCGATAGGAGCCGTACCTTTTTATATTATTCGATAACTAATGCGTCTTTAACTTTCTCATTAAGTAAAGCAATTTCGAATACTTCACGAATATCAGAAACGAAATGGAAATTTAATCCTTTCAGATAAATTTCGTTGATTTCCATGATATTCTTTTTGTTTTCGGCACTTAAGATAATTTCTTTAATACCAGCTCGTTTCGCGGCAAGAATTTTCTCTTTAATACCTCCAACCGGTAATACTTTGCCTCTAAGAGTAATCTCACCTGTCATGGCCAGCTCTTTCTTAACTTTACGTTGAGTAAAAGCAGAAGCAAGTGCAGTAGCCATTGTAATACCTGCCGATGGCCCATCTTTAGGGATAGCTCCTTCAGGTACGTGAATATGTATATTCCAGTTTTCGAATGCACTTTCAGGGATATTCAAGATCTGTGCATGACATTTTAGGTATTCTAGTGCCAACATGGCAGATTCTTTCATTACATCTCCCAGATTTCCTGTCAATGTCAGTTTTCCGCCTTTTCCTTTGCTCAGACTTGATTCAATAAACAGAATTTCACCACCGACAGCCGTCCAGGCAAGACCTGTAACAACACCGGCGTAATCGTTATTCTGATAGCGATCACGAGTATATTCTTCAATACCCAAGAATTTTTCGATATCAGCCGGAGTGACTGTATAGCCTTTCAAATCACCTTTCGTCTCAGTAGCCTGTATTGCTAAGCGACGCATAATTTTGGCAATTTTCTTTTCCAATTCACGGACACCCGATTCACGTGTATAGCTATCAACTATTTTTTCAATTACTGGTTTAGGAAATTTCGCACTGTTTTTAACCAGTCCGTGATTCTCCATCTCTTTAGGAATAAGGTGTTTGCGAGCTATCTCAACCTTTTCTTCTAAAATATAACCACTAACATCGATTAATTCCATACGATCTAAAAGAGGACGTGGAATATCATTAATGTTATTAGCTGTAGCAATAAACATCACCTTAGAAAGGTCAACATCGATATCCAGGAAGTTATCATGGAACGTATTGTTTTGCTCAGGATCCAGCACTTCAAGTAATGCTGCAGAAGGATCGCCTTTTATGCCGCTACCCATTTTGTCAATCTCATCTAGAATGAATACAGGGTTTGAAGAGCCTGCTTTAACCAGATTTTGAACAATTCGTCCAGGCATAGCTCCAATGTAAGTACGACGATGTCCACGTATTTCAGCTTCATCATTCAGTCCACCCAATGACATACGGATGTATTTACGTTTCATAGCTGATGCGATAGACTTACCTAAAGAGGTTTTACCCACACCCGGAGGGCCATAAAGGCATAGGATAGGGGATTTCATATCACCTTTAAGTTGAAGAACAGCTAGATACTCAATAATACGCTCTTTTACTTTCTCAAGTCCGAAATGATCTTTATCTAGTATCTTCTTAGCTTGATTAGTGCTAAAGCGATCATTTGTATATTCATTCCATGGAATATTCAGTATCGTTTGCAAATAATTAACCTGTACCGAATAATCAGGAGATTGGGGATGAAGTCTTTCGAGCTTACGCAGTTCTTTAATAAATACTTCTTCAACTTCAGGTGACCATTTTTTAGATATAGCTTTAATGCGTAACTCACGAATGTCTTGTTCATTCATACTACCGCCTAACTCCTCCTGAATATTTTTCATCTGCTGTTGCAAGAAGTATTCACGTTGCTGCTGACTCAGATCCTCACGTGCTTTATTTTGAATACGCGCTTTGATCTCTAGCATTTGCATTTCCCGATTAAGTATTTTAATCAGGTCATATGTACGCTCTTTCATATCGTTCAACACCAAAAGTGTTTGTTTTTCAGACACTTCTATAGGGATATTTGAACATATAAAATTGATCAGGTGAATAGGATGAGTAATATTCTTAATTGCAACAATAGCCTCCTTCGGCATCTCTTGTTGAGTGCGTATCATTTTGATAGTCATATCCTTCACTGTTGATGCAAGAGCTTCAAACTCTTGATCATCAGAGGATGGTATAACCTCATTCAGCAGCACACCTTCTCCTATTAAATACGGCTCATTTGTATGAATTGCATTTAACTCAAAACGTTTTTTACCTTGAAGGATTACTGTTGTTGTTTTGTCAGGAAGATCAAAGATGCGTACGACCTCAGCAATAACGCCGGTAGCATAAAGATCTTTAAAATCAGGATCTTCAAGCTCTTCATTGATTTGTGTTACAACACCAATAAGCTTCTTTTTCTTATAAGCTTCTTTGATTAAACGCAGAGATTTATCACGACCTACACTAACAGGAAGAGCAACAGTCGGAAACATAACCATATTACGCAATGCTAAAATAGGAATGTTCTTTTCATCAATCTCTATATTATCAAAATTACTATCTAATTCTATTTCAGTAAATATTGGCATAATTATATCTTGTGTATCATCAAATTCGTTCTCGTCAAATTCTAGTTCCATTGTCATAAAATTACTAGTTTATAACTTATATAGTTAATCGGAAATTATACAAGAGTTGTGCCAAAGCTGTGTATATTTGCAAAAACTTTAAACTTACTCAAAATGGCTAAAGATTATTTCGAATTCAAGCAATTTAAAGTATTTCATGGACAATGCGCTATGAAAGTAGGTACCGATGCAGTACTTCTGGGCTCCTGGGCTAAAACGACAGCAGCTGACAAATCTATACTGGATATTGGTACAGGTAGCGGTATTATCTCTTTAATGCTTGCTCAAAGAGCTCAATCTGCACATATTGACGCTATCGATATAGATGACTCGGCATATCTGCAAGCCAAAGCTAATTTCGAAAGCTCACCCTGGAGCGAAAGGCTTCAAGCATATCGGATAGATTTTACACAATATATGGATAATACACAGTTGGATCGAAAGTATGATCTAATCGTATCAAATCCACCTTATTTTACAAACGGTATTCTTGCTCCATGTAACAAGCGAAGTACAGCCAGACATATAAACTCTCTTAATTACCAACAACTATTTAAGGGTGTTGTTCATTTTCTAAATAAAAACGGACGTTTTGCATTAATATTGCCTTATGATGCAGAAAAGGAGATTGAAACGCTGGCTAATTCGTTTGATTTGTATTTAAGACGTAAGTGTTTTGTATATCCAAAACCTGATGGGGTCATTAAACGGTTGATGTGGGAATTTTCTCCGGAAGAAGGAGATATACATGAAGAACATCTGACAATAGAGATGTCCAGACATGTATATACTCCTGAATATATTGCATTAACAAAGGACTATTATCTGAAAATGTAATTCGGATTAAACCATATCATCTCCTGCTTGAACTTGTTTTACTTTCACGGTTCTATGGAATGGCATAAAACGAGCAATTATCATGATGATTATCGAAATTATTAAAATCCAGCCTAATAATTCCTTCATCGCTACGAGAGAGGCTTGGGGAGCAACTAAAGCATATAATTTTTTGGTTGCTACAATCAAAGCCTCATCATAGCTATTTCCGTTATTTATTGCATTATTAAAATTACGTTGAAAGATATTCATCGTATCTCCGGATGTTTGCATTATATACTCACCTAAATATTGAGTATGCTCCGTCTGTTTGCGATAGAGCATATTCGTATAAAATGATGATGCAACTACAGGCGCTAATGTTGATCTTATGCACACAATGAAAAAAGCATTGTGAACAGTATATTTTACCGGAAGGTCCTCAACTGCATATACACCGAAAGCTATAAAAATAATAATCATTCCTATTCCACGGAAAAACATAGGTAGAAATAAATATTCATAAGTCCCTGTAGGAGTAATACCAAAATAAATCAATGCTAGATAAATATTTAAGAAAGCCATTCCCCAGAATATAAGAGTTCTGAATCGAAATATCTGAAGTTTAAACCACCAAAAACAAATTATCCCGCCTACAACAAAACCAGGAATAGTGAATAAATTTAAAGCATTTGATTTTACATTGTTAACCCCAATAATCGTTGTAGCATAATTGTTTATAAGTGTATTGCTTGATATTATAAACATAGCTATAAACATGAATATATAGGAGACAAGAGGTTTGCGAAACTTAAGAACACTGAGATTAATATAGGGGTGCTGTCTATTCTTTTCGTGATAGAAAAACAGAAACAAAACACTAGGAACTAATACACTTGCTCCAATAATAAAAGGAGATGAAAACCAATCATCAACTTTTCCATAAATGCACACATAGATAATCATTAATAAGATGAAATCCATGTATAAAAGACTTCGCCAATCAACAGACTTAAAAGGGATACGAATCGGTTTTTTTTCAAAACGCATAGTAAACAAAATAAGACTTATTGAAACTAACAACATAATTATAGCAATATAATACATGTATTGCCATTGAAAATTATATGCAATTACGGAAGTTACTAATAATGATA